>DASXEJ010000034.1 GCA_036490175.1 Pirellulales bacterium
CGTGCAGGCAGCTCAGCAGCGCGTTCTTGTCGGTGAAGCGGGCGTACATCGCGCCCACAGAACTCTTGGCACGGCGTACCACTTCGGCCACGGTCGCACTCTCAAACCCCTTTTCGGCAAAGACCTCTTCGGCGGCGTCCAACAGACGCTCGAGCGTCTCTTGGCTACGCGTCTGCCGCGGCGGCCTAACCCATTCGACTTTTGCGAGGAGGCGATTCACGGCGAACCCAAGTCAGCGAGGGACCAGAGAAAAGTGGAACCGGAATTCTCGTTCTGATTTTCACGTCGCAATCAATCCGGCCCGAGAGAACCCTCGAACCGGAATCAGAATTCTCATTCTATAAATATCGGAGGGGACGCCTCATGTCAACAAGATTTGCCAGAATTTGTTGGCCCCAGCGGCGGCCGACGGCCGCTAGTGACCCCGGCAAGGATCTCCGGGCCTACCCAAATACCCCACGAACCGGGCCGGGCCGCGCAGGTTCGACCGGCGCGGTGTCGGCCGGCGCGCGGTCGGCCGTCGCTACGGATACGCCGGGCTGATCGCTTACTTGTCCATGGTCAGCACGACGCGGAAGCGGGCCTTGCCGCTTTCCATGCGCTGGTATCCCTCGGCCACACGCTCTAACGGAACGACCTCGTTCATTGATCGCACGCCCGTTTGCGCGCTGAAGCGGAGCGTGTCTTGCGAGTCGATCGACGTGCCCGAGTACCAGCCGCGGATCGTTTGCGAAGACTGGATCATTTGCATGGTGGGGATCGTCAGTGAGTTCACCACGCCGATGATCAGCATCGTGCCGGCGACCGACAGACCGCCGACCACCGCGCTCATGGCGTCGGCATTGGTTACGGTGGCCAGAATCACGCGGGCGCCGCCAAGCTTGGCAAGTTCGGCAGTTGGGTCTTGCGTTTGGTTATCAATATAGACCGCGGCGCCCAGCTTCTTGGCTAAGGGCTGCTTGTCCTGGCCGCGCGCGATGGCGACGGTGTAAAAACCCATCTTGGCCGCGAATTGTACGCCCAAGTGACCAAGCCCACCGAGCCCTAGCACCGCGACGACGTCGCCGGGGCGGGCGCCGCTGTTGCGTAGCGCGTTGAACGTGGTGATGCCGGCGCACATCAACGGCGCTGCTTCAACCGGCGAGAGATCGTCTGGGATTAACGCCACGGCGCTGGCCGGTGCGACCATGTATTCGGCGTAGCCGCCGTCGAAGTTTACGCCTGTTGCTGCCCCGTGTTGGCAGGCGAAAAACTGGCCTCGGCGACAAGGCTCGCAATAACCGCAATATCCGCCGTTCCAGCCGACTCCGACGCGCTCGCCTACGGTCCAGCCGGCCACGCCTGGTCCGAGCTTGTCGATCACGCCGGCTACTTCGTGACCCGGCACGCGCGGATATTCAATGCCAGGGAACAAGCCGTCCTTGGTGACCGAATCGCTGTGGCAGACACCGCAGGCTTGAATCTTGACCCGGATCCAACCGGCGGCCGGCTCGGGGATGGGTCGCTCGACGATTTCAAAAGCGCCCTTGGGATGCGGTATCTGGGCGACGCGCATGGTGGCCATTGCGTATTCCTCCGTAAATCTTTTGAGCGGTGATCAACCGAGTTGGTGCGATTTTCTAACGCCCGCAGTCGGGCCCGAGCATTCTTCGCGCAAAGCCCAAGCTCGACAAGCCACCGATCGAGGTGCGTCCGCCGAGAGAAAGTATAAGAATGTGAGCGTTTCCGCAATCACATCCCATGACTCGGGCTCTGCGGGCCGGGATCGATGGTTCAGATCGGCACGTCAGCAATGCTGCCCAGTCCTCAACCGTCTAAAAACGGTCCATTTCTCGGGGTCCGAGAAATGGGGTGCGTTAATGACACCGCCAATATGGGCAAAAGCGGCTGCAGAAAGAAAAAAGCCCCGCCAGACCGGAGGGTCGGGGCAAGCCTTGTGGAGTTGCGATGCTAGGCCCGGCGAAACTTCTTCCGCACGGTGACGAATCCCAGGCCGGCCAGGCCACTGATGCCGAAAACAAGCGCCGATGGCTCGGGCGCAGGTGTGAAATGGATGTAGTTCGCAAGGTTGTAGGTGGTCGAAAACGTCTCGCCCGTATAGGAGCTACTCAGTCCGGCCAAGGCTAGGATCTGTTGATCCGTGTACAGCGCCAAATGCGTTCCATAGGCGATGTTGATGGCCTCCATCCACATATTGCCAAGGATGGCGTTGCCCACGATACCGGGATGCAAACTGTCGAGCCAAAAATCGTGGGGGTCAGACCCCGAATCAGTCAAATCGATGGCGACGCCACCAACTTTCAATTGGCCGGTCGCGTAGATATTGTCTCCCAGCGTATAAAAGTCGACGAACGGAATGTGCATTGTCTGGGCGTACGTCAGCAATTGCGAATTAATGTTGCTGATGGTCCCTTGCACCCTGGCAATCGCGTCGGGATCGCCGATCGACTGCCCTTCCGGCGTCAGTGACACGTCTTCTACGCTGCCGAGCAGCATCCCTTGTATGCCAGCGGCAAACTCTGTGTTCACGGCCGTCTGGATATTGTTGACCACCGAATTTTGGAAGGCCGTGGTCTGAGCTGGCGTCGCTGTTCCCGCTGCAATCGCCAATGCCGCGGACGTTCCCCAATCGTCATTGCCGACGAAGGTAATTCCTAGCGTGACCTTTCCCGCAGTAACATCCGCGGCCATCTTCGTCTGTTGACCACCGCTTAGAAGGGTCGCTGAAGTCGCGCCGCCGACTGCGTGATCGTAGGGGAGTCCGCTGCCGCCAAAGTTCAGCCCTCGATTGGTCTGCAATTGAGCAGGCCATTTGTACGATGGCGATGAGACGGAACCGCTGTCGCCCATGACGCCGATGCCGTGCAGGATGTCACCCCGCGCAGAGGAATCGATCGAATGGAGCAGTACTGCTGCGAATGCAGCAAGCAGTAGAAGGCCTGCGCGAGGCGGCTTGCCTCGACCAAAAGAAATCATGAGCGGCTCCCTTAGGTGTGCAATCGATGCCAACGGCGACCGAGAATCGAGTGGGACAATCGCACTGCCGGGCCGCCAAACGTTGGCATGATCGTCAGCGCTTGATGGTAGATCGGTACTGTCACCCGGACAAGCCTATTCTCGATTCGTCCTTCGCAAATACGGCCGTGATCCAAGCGATCGACATTTGTCTCGTCGCAGCCTGATTGGCAAATGCCTGCTTCAGCAAAGAAACAGCATCCGGCGTGCGCAGGGCTGCAATTGGTCGCATCCCGATCGCATTATCGACGACGGCCACGGCGCGGCACGATCACAATGCCCACGGCAGCACAGATGGTTATCGCCAACGTGGATGGCTCGGGCACTGGATTAAAGATCACGTACGGGCTGACGTCGTAGTACGTGGACCCACCGACCGTCGGCGTTACCCCGGCGCGTGTCAGGATTATTTGGTCGGAAATCAGGTTCACAGCGTCGCCGTAGCCAATCTGGTCCGCCTTGAGAATCGCATTGGCCAGCAAGCCGTTGGCAACTGTGCCGGGATGAAAGCTGTCGCTGAGGTACATCCGGTTGCCGCCGTTGCCGCCCCCAGTTAGCATCTGCACGCCACCAAGTTTCGGGGGTGTGAGCGAGAGCTGTCCGAGTGCATTGAGATCGACCACGGGCATGTGATGCAGCGCAGCCAGGCTGAGAATCTGTTGGTTGATGGCGTTCACCACGCTTGTTACTTCCGCGCGGCGCGTAGCATCCGAGTAGGTCGAGCGGTAGGAAGGCGTTACGCCCAGGTCGGGCACCGTCATCAGAACCATGTGCTCGCTGGGGTTAATGGCCAGCGTTGCATTGACCGCCGACGTGATGTCTCCGACCAGGTTATTCATGAAGGTTTGTACGGCGGGATTGGTGAGGGGATTGTAGGCATGATTGGCGGCGGCGGTGTAGATCGTGCCGTACTCGCCGCCAAGCCCCACCGTGAAGTTATCTCCGCCAATTTCCATGACGGTCAACTTTACGGCATTCGAAGCCAGCGACGGCTGGAGTGAGCTAACTTGGCCAGGCAGATCGCTGCTGACGGCGCCGCCCAGGGCTACGTCATTCGCGTTGTAGTAATTGTGGTTGCCCGTGGCGTCGACTTGCGGGCCAAAGTTGTAGCCGCTCATCACCAGCTGATCGACCCAATTGAATTGCTGACCGTTGGAAAAAATGGAATAGCCGAAGCTAGGAGCCAGCGGCACCCACAGAGAATATTGCCAAGAAAGGCTGTCGCCGTAGGCGCCGATGCCGTCGCCAGAGAGGACGCCCGCCCGTAATGGCGCAGCGCAGCAGAGCAGGCAAATGAGCGACTTTGAAAACACGGATTGACGACTCACTAGCGTTCCTCTCCAGTTTCTAAACGAAAACGACCATCCGAGCGGCGCGACCTGATCCTAACTTCTCCGCAACTCCTGCGACAAGCAACTGGCAGGAATTCGTGGATTTTTGCCGAGAAATTCCACGATGGGCCGAACCTGGCGCTGATCCAGACGCACAGTGGTTTCGATGACAAGAATGCCCCTAAGCGTCTATCGCACAGCGAAAATATCTGCATTTAGCCCTATCCGATACGGTGAGCACTTCGGACGGGAAGCTGCCCGCTCAGGTCTTCCAGCGGCTATCGCCGAGTTCGCGAAGATGAAGGCCTTTGGAGTTGCGGAAAACGTTCGTTTTTCGCCATTGACTGTCGGCGACCAATTTTTTTGGCCAACTCGCTGGCGTGCATTCCGAATTCGCCGTCTCGCAATTCAAAGTGCCGCATCGCCGTCAAATCGGAGGTTTTTGATTTTGCAGCACCTGGCAGCCCGGCTACCTCGACCAGCACCGCCGAGCTTCGGGGTGCGCCGCCAACCAGGCGTCGGGCAACAGGACCGCGGCCTTGGGCGGCGAATTGCATGACAACTGGACCGGCAAGTCGCGCACGTAGGCAAACGGCTCGACCTGATTCGCCTTGGCGCTGGCCATGACGCTGTATCGCTGCCGCCTTGCCGCCATGGTCGCTGCCGAGGAACAGGTAATTCTTGCAGCCGATCGCGACGGGACGCACGCTGCGCTCAACAGAGCACTTGCTTTACGTTCCCGGCGGCATAGATGCCGTCATAGCCTGCGAAGGCGTCGGCGTGGAGGAAGCCCGTGAAGTTCGCTAGAAACGCCACCCGGCCATCACGTCGACGACTCGTCGTGTGATCCTAAACCGTGTAGGGATTCCGCCAGTCGCCGCAGTAAACCCAGAATCGCGCCGTTCGCGTTTGGGCAGGCTGGCATAGAGGACGGGAACCGGCGTATCGTCGGTGTGGATGGAATCCGATGAGCGAACCCGCTCGACCATCGCCTGATAAACCGGCTCAAGCACGGCCGTGGTTTGTGTGACGGTTACCAAGAATTGCCGGTACGCCGCGCCAGCGGCGGGCAACTGGATAGGCGGGATTTCCCGCGACGGGCGAGGAAAAGGCCGCAGGCGAAAATGCCGGGTTGCGTTGCCGCTGCTCAGGCCAAGATGCCGCGGATGACTTCGCCTTCGACATCCGTGAGGCGCATCTCGCGGCCGCTGTGGAAATAAGTCAACTGCTCGTGGTCCAGCCCCATCAAGTGCAGGATCGTGGCGTGGATATCGTGCACGTGGGCTTTATTCTCGACCGCGGCGTAGCCGAAATCGTCGGTCGCGCCGTAGGCGACGCCCCCCTTGATGCCGCCGCCGGCCATCCACATGGTAAAGCCGCGTGGGCTGTGATCGCGCCCCCCCTTATCGCCCTGCGAAGTGGGCGTTCGTCCGAACTCGCCACCCCATACCACCAAAGTTTCGTCCAACAGGCCGCGCCGTTTGAGATCCGCCAGTAAGGCCGCGATCGGCTGATCGGTCTCACCGCAGTGCAGTGCATGATTGGCTTGCACGTCTGTATGGGCGTCCCAATTTTCGTCCAGGTGGCCGCCGCCGGAATAAACCTGGACGAAGCGCACGCCGCGCTCGACCAGTCGCCGCGCCATCAGGCAGCGACGTCCGAACTTTTCGGTCTTGGGATCGTCGAGTCCGTACAGCGTGTGCGTCTCGGCCGATTCCCGCTCTAGATCGACTGCCTCGGGAGCGCTAGACTGCATGCGAAACGCCAATTCGTACGTCGCCAGTCGCGCGGCCAGCTGGCTGTCGTCGTGGGCGGCCGCCGGGCTTTGGGCCGCCAGCGCGCGCATCAGGTCCAACTGTTCGCGCTGCTGCGCCGCCGTGACGCCGCCGGGAGGCTTGAGATCGATCAACGGATCGCCTACCGTGCGGAACTGCGTCCCTTGATAGGCGGCCGGCATGAAGCCGGAACTCCAATTGGGCGCGCCGCCGATCGGGCCGCCGCGATGATCCAGAAAAACGACGAACGCTGGCAAGTCTTCGTTAACTGTGCCCAGCCCGTACGTGACCCACGAGCCGAGGCTGGGGTAACCCTGCCGGACGAAGCCGGTGTTCATCTGCAACAGGCCTGAACCATGCGCAAAGCTGTCGGCGTAGCACGAGCGAATGATCGCCATGTCGTCGACGTGTTCCGCCAGCCGCGGAAACAGATCCGAGACCTCGATGCCTGCCTGCCCGTGCCGGGTGAATTTGCGCGGGCTGCCGAGTAGCATGCCCGGGTTGCGGCTTTTGAAAAGCGGATCGTCTTCCAGATTGGGGATCGGTTGGCCATGACGTTTTGCCAACTCCGGCTTGGGATCGAACAAATCGACCTGACTAGGTCCGCCATAGTTGAACAGGAAGATGCAGCTTTTCGCCTTGGGTGCAAAATGCGCCGGGCGCGAAGCCAAGGGGGATCGAGTGGCGGCGGCCGCACGCGCGCCGGAAAATCCATCTCGGGCGAGCATCCAGGCCAAAGCCGTGCCGACAAACCCGCCGCCGGCCTGCCACAAGAATTCGCGTCGGGTGCGCCCGCACGGCGTGAGACGCGGCCCATGATAGACCGGCTCGGCTGGCAGCGAGGGGACGTCGTGCGTGTGGTAGTTTTGGCGAGGCATGGTTGAGAGCGGTCAGTAGGTCCGTGGGCGTTGGTCAGCAGCCCGTCATTCGACATTCAGTCGTGAGTTATTAATCATCCCAAAACGTTGCTATCGCACGTACACGAACTCGTTGCTGTTGAGCAGCACCAGGCAGAAGGCTTCCAAGGCTTGTTGTCGCGGATCGATGTTTTGCGAGGCTGCGGCGGCGTCGGCCGCGATTTGTTTTTCGTGCCGGGCGAGGAATTCGAGCACGGTTTCTCGTTCACCCGTGGTGGCAGGACGAGCCAACGACAGCCGGTAGGCCAACTCGACACGTGCCTGGGTATCGTCGCCGGCCTCGCGCGCGAGACGCACGGCAAACTGCTGCGCCTGCTCGCGAATGAAGGCACCATTGAGCCAGGTGAGCGCCTGCGGAGCCACGGTCGAGACAACGCGCTGCTCGCAGGTGCCGTTGGTATCGGGAAAATCGAGCACTTCCAGCTCGGGCACGAGCAAGGTTCGCTTCACGAACACGTACACGCTGCGGCGTGCTGCTTGATCGGGCTCGGACTTGCCCCAGCCGTTGCCGGGGCGCGATTGGCTGGCCAACACGTCGGCCGAGATCGTGGGATAGACGCTTGGCCCACCGCGCTCGCGGTTCAGTTGTCCGCTGGTGGCCAGGACGCAGTCGCGGATCGCCTCGGCTTCCAGGCGGCGCGGCGGGAACCGCCACAGCAAATCTTCGGCCGGATCCTTGGCCGCGGCCTCGGGCTGCGGGGCCGACGACATCTGATAGGTGTTCGACAAGACCATCAGCCGGTGCAGCGCCTTGATGTGCCAACCGCCGGCGACAAATTCGCTCGCCAGCCAGTCGAGCAACTCGGGGTGAGTGGGCATCTCGCCCATCACACCGAAATCGTTCTCGGTGCCGACCAGGCCATCACCAAAATGGTGTTGCCAGATGCGGTTCGCCATCACGCGGGCCGTCAGCGGATGACCAGGCGCGACCAACCATTGG
This sequence comes from Pirellulales bacterium, assembly GCA_036490175.1. Classification (NCBI taxonomy): domain Bacteria; kingdom Pseudomonadati; phylum Planctomycetota; class Planctomycetia; order Pirellulales; species Pirellulales bacterium. Next base: position 7,979 of record DASXEJ010000034.1, read on the forward strand.
GCCAGCTGCAAGCGGCGGCCCGTGCTCTTGGTGGTTGGCGCGGGAGGTGGCGGGGCCTGCTCGACGAGAATGGCCGGAAAGCCAGCGCTGACTTCGCCCAACGATTCGCGCGGATTGCCGCGCTTCCAGATTTTCGACAACGTGGCTTGCGGGCTTTCCTCGAACCAGACATAGGCCGAGGCCAACGGCGCAGGGCGCGCCTTGTCGGCGTCTTCCAGCTGGCGTTCCAGCTCGTCGCTGGTTTGCCGTTCGGCATCGCTGCCGCTGGAGGCCAGAAGCTTTTTCAATTTGGGACGCAGTTTTTTCGTCAGCTCGCGCTGCTTGGACGATCGCGATTCGGGCGGGGCCAGTAGCGCCTCGACGGCTTCGGGCGGGAGCATGGCCGGTTCGGCGTCGGCACCGCCACCGGTTGCCACGGGCGTGGTCTCGACGGCCACCAGACCCACGTCGATGTACTGTCCGCCGGTGGTCTGACTGCAATGCACGGCCAAGACGTTTCGGCCCGGCCGCAGTGCGGTCACGGCGTCGACCGCGATCGGCACGTTTTTGTATTCGACTGTGAAGCCATCCAGCTTGGCAGCTAGAACACCATTGAGATAGATTTCGCAGGCGTCGTCGTGATGCACGGCCAGTTGCAGTCGGCTGAGTTGTTCGGGTGGCAGTGCGTCAGCACTAAGTTCGAAATCGCGCCGCAGCCAGAGCTCGGCCGAGGCCCAGCGGGTGCGCACCGCCGTGCCCGGCGTTCCCTCGGTGCCAAAGCCGCCGGGGCCCGCTTTCCAACTCGTAGCATCGAATTCTGCCAGTTGCCAATCCCCGGCCGGCGCTTCTTCGCAGTAACGCCAGGTCTGCGGTTGCTCGCGCGATGTCGCGACGATCGCGTGCACCTCGGGCGAGCGCAGCAGGCCGGCCCCGGCCAACCGCTTGCACAGCTCCCATTCGGTCCGCTCGCGGTCCGCCCGCAAGGTGGCCACGCGCTCGTCGACGGTTTTGTTTGCCGCCTGATACGCGGCCAGCTCGGTCTCGGTGCCCACCATGCGATCGAGATCGGTGCGTCCGTCTTGCGGGCGTTTGAGGGGCTCGAACACGGCCAGCATGCGGGTGTAGTCGCGCTGCGTGAACGATTCGAACTTGTGATCGTGACAGCGTGCGCAGCGCAGCGTTTGTGCCAGGAAAGTGGCCGAGGCCGTGCCCAGCACGTCGTCGAGCTGGTCGTAGCGGTCGATCAGTGCATCGGCCGGTTCGTCGTCCCACGGTCCTAATCGCAGGAACGTGGTGGCGATGCACGTTTCGGCATTCGCGTCGGCAAGTTCGTCGCCGGCCAGTTGCTCGGTGAGGAACCGATCGTACGGCTTATCGTTGTTAAAGGCGTTGATCACGTAATCGCGATAGCGCCACGCGCTGGGTTTGGCGCCGTCGCGCTCGTAGCCGTTCGATTCGGCATAGCGCACCACGTCCAGCCAGTGCCGACCCCACCGCTCGCCATACGCCGGGCGCGCGAGCAGATCGTCGACCACCCTGTCTAGCGCGTCCGGCGCCTGATCGGCGAGGAAGGCGTCTTGTTCGGCCGGCGTCGGCGCCAGGCCAATCAAGTCAAGATAAACCCTCCGCAACAACGTTAGTTTGTCGGCCGAAGGATTGGGCGCGAGACCCTCGGCTTCGAGCCGGGCCAGGACAAAGGCGTCGATTGGGTTTTTAACCCAGTCGGTATTCTTGACCGCGGGCAACGCGCCGCGGCGTGGAGGGACGAAGGACCAATGCTCGCGATCCGAATCGCTGAATTGGAACCGGCCGTAAGGCTCGTCGGCCACGGCCCGATCAGTTGGCAGAGCCACCCCTAGCGCGCAGCAAATGAGCCAGCCGACCAAGGCCGTCATCATGCGCACAGGCGGGAACGAACCAAACATCGGCGGGGCGACTCCCTGGCCTCTTCGTGTGCGACGGACGGTCGCCGTCGCTCAGGGGACGCAGGCATGGCAGGGTGGCCCCCGGCGGGCCACGGCTTCAGCATACCAGGACCTGCCGTAACATCAAGATTTCTGCATGCGTCCGAGGGGAAGAAGAGCTCACCACGGAGACGCGGAGGCGCGGAGGAGGAGGGAAATAAGGAATGCTAAATGAAGGGTGATGAACTCGATATACGAAGCAAGATTGTCGGTCCACTCGGCAGTTGACGAGCGGTGCGAAATGTTCAACATTTCCCGCCGGCCTTGTCTCCGAGCCTCCGTGGTGAATCCTCCGGACTTCAGCGGCGGCGGCGCGGCTCGACGTCGGGGTTCACACAAGCACGGAGCGGTTTGCCGGTGACGCCGGCGATGAGATTGTCGGCCGCGATGTCGGCCATGGCGTTGCGACTGGTGACGGTGGCACTAGCGATGTGCGGCGCCACCACGCAATTGGGGAGCGTCAAGAGCGGGTTGTCGATACGGGGCGGCTCGGGATCGGTTACGTCGAGCCCGGCCGCAAAGATCACCCCGCTGCGCAGCGCCTCGGCCAGATCGGCCTCGACCACCAACGGCCCGCGAGCGGTGTTTACGAACACGGCTGTCGGCTTCATCTTGCGGAAGGCGGCCGTGTTGAACATGCCGCGCGTGCTGTCGTTCAGGTCGGTGTGGACCGAGATGAAATCCGACTCGGCCAAGAGCGTATCGAGTTCGACTCGCTCGGCGCCCACTTCTTGCTCGGCGGCCGAATTGGGGTGCAAGTCATGATAAAGGACGCGCATGCCCCAGCCGCCGTGGCAGCGCTTGGCCATGGCCAGGCCGATGCGCCCCATGCCGACGATGCCAATGGTGCGGCCGACCAGGTCCTGCCCGATGTGACCGAGCGGTTCCCACGTTTTCCACTGGCCGCTGGCGGCGTAGTGCTGCGATTCGACGATCCGCCGCGCGGCGGAAATCAACAGGCTGAAGGCCATGTCGGCCGTGGCGTCGGTCAGCACGCCCGGCGTGTTGCCGACGGCGATGCCGCGCTCGGTGGCGGCCGGGATGTCGATATTGTTGAAGCCGACGGCGTAGTTGCTGATCACCTTCAAGCGCGGCGCGGCATCCATCAAGGCCGCGTCGATCCGCTCGGTCAGCAGCGACAGCAGGCCATCGCAACCGGCCACGCGTTTGCGCAGCTCATCGGCCGAAGGGGGGAGCGGCTCGCCCCACACGTCGGCATCGCAATGCTCGCGCAGCTTGGCAAGACCAGCGGCGGGAATCAGACGGGTCACAAAAACTTTGGGTTTGGGCATAGTGTCTTGGGTCGGTCGTAGGAAACCAGGGGACAAATCGCCGCGCCGGTCTCACGACGACGCATCGTGAATTCCGGTCTCGCACGGCGGCGCGATTCCCAAAGAATAACCGGCCGATCGGGCTCCGCAAACCACGACGGGGCCTCGGGAACAAAAGGCGCGGCGACACCTATACGCCACGTGGCATTGCCAACAGCAGGTCGTCTGACATCCGTTCGAGACCTTCCCGGTCGCCTCCCAAGGCAATCATCGCGCGGCATCGCAATAGCAGCAAGACGAGCACGTCCGCGCTCGTACCGTGAGGTGCACGCATTACTTCTTGCACTTCGGAGACGTCGAGCGGCAGCACGTCGTCGACAAACGCTGTGACGTTTTCCGCAATATCTGGCGTAACGTAGGCCGGATCGGCCGCGATGCCGACCACCGACGCGCACGCGGTGCGTATCGCCTTGTCGCGATCCGAGACCGAGAACGTAAAGTAATAGGTCGGCAGCGCAATCGCGGCGGCCGTGACGAGAATGAGGGTCGACACTATCGCGAGCAGGCCCTCGTTTGGAAGCGGCATCGAAAAGTGCGACACGGCCGATCCCGCGAGTCCGATGGTTCCTATCATCGTCAACCCAGCGCCAAGCGCGCGCACGTATGTCACGGCCACCGACAGCCAATTGATCCGCGCGAGTCGCAGACCGACGATGCCTTGCTCAGAAAAGCGTGCGAGAACGGGAATGCCAGTCTTCACCGGCTTGTTTAGTCGTTCGAAATAGTAGGATTCGAGCGGTATGAGCGGCAGAAACTGGAGCATGGCAAACTTAGTAACGATCGGTGTCCGGCCGACGCGCCGTACCGCGCCGTAGACATCCGAACCCACCGTGGCCCCGAGCATGCACGATACCTTGCCAATTCAGATACGAATTGATGAACCGCTGGAAAGGTGTCCCGTTTCTAGCCGCTGTCGCCTGCGGCGTTTTGCTGCGAAAAGCCGACTTCCGGATTGATTACGCCTTTGGTGCGTCGGCCGGCTTGGCTTCTTCCTTTGGCGCCTCGGGCTTCGCCGATTCGGCTGGTTTGGCCGGCTCGGCGGCCTTGGGTGCATCGGCGGGCTTCGCCGGCTCAGCGGGTTTTGCAGGGTCGGCAGGTTTCGCATCAGCCGGCTTGGCCTCTTCGGCCGGCTTCTTTTCCTCTGGCTTGGCGGCTGGGTCAGCGGGCTTGGCTGGTTCGGCCGGTTTCGCTGGCTCGGCTGGCTTGGCCGGTTCGGCGGGTTTCGCCTCAGCCGGTGCGGCGGCGGTCTCGGTCGGTTTGGCCGGCTCGGCCTTGGGGGCGTCGGCCGGCGCAGTTGCGGGGAAGACGTCCTGGAATTCGAGCTTCTGGATGAACTTCACCAGACGCGGTCCGCTCCCTTGGCTGCCCACGGCCAGAACCTGGCCATTGGGGGCGAAGGCCACGCTCCAGGCTGCACCCTCGAAACCGCCGAGCGTGCCGATTTCTTGCTTCGCGTCGATGCTCCACAGCTTCGCGCTGCGATCATGGCTGGCCGAGGCCAGCAGTTTGCCGTCGGGCGAGAAGCGGATGGCGGTGACCCAGTTCTTGTGACCGGCCAGGGCCGCAGTCTCTTTGCCGCCGGCGACGTCCCACAGTTTGATCGTGCGATCGGCGCTACCACTGGCCAAGGTTTTGCCGTCGGGCGAGAAGGCGACCGAGGTGACGCCATCGGCATGACCTTCCAGCTTGGCCTTTACGGTGCCGGCGGCCACGTCCCACAGTTGCACGGTCTTGTCACCGCTGGCGGTGGCCACGGTGGCGCTGTCGGGCGAGAAGGCGATGCCGTTGACACTGCCGGTATGCCCGGCGAGGGCCTTTACGTCGGTGCCGGTGTTGGGGTCCAACAGCTTGGCCGTCATGTCTTCACTGGCGCTGGCGAGTAGCTTGCCATCGGGCGAAAAGACCAGAGACGTGATCCAATGCTTGTGCGGTTGTACCGAAGCTTTTTCTTTGCCGGACTCTAAATCCCACAGCTTCAGGATGCCGTCGTAGCTGCCCGTGGCCAAGGTTTTGCCGTCGGGCGAGAAGGCGACGGACCAGACCGTACTTTGATGACCGTCGAGCTTGGCTTTTTCCTTGCCGGTGGAGACGTCCCACAGCCGTACTTCGCCCGGCCGATAGAGCAGCGTCTGACCGCCGACAGTGGCCAAGGTATTGCCGTCGGGCGAATAGGCCACGGCGGTGACCCAGTTTCGGAAGCTACCCAGCGATGGCGGTTCGTCAGCCAACGCGGGGCGCGAGATCAGGGCCAACAGGGCGGCGGCAGCTACGAGCGTCAAAACCAATTGCTGGTCTCGATAGTATGGGCGGCGGGACATTGAATGGTTCTCCAACAACGCGCGATTATTTGGGGCGGGGACCGGGGAGCCGTTATGTCGTCAAACTCGGTCCCACTATGGTAATCCCTCCGCCGACTGGAAGCTACGCGTGGCCGCCGGTCGAAGAGGTCAAAACCTGGTTAAAACTTGATAGAGGGCCACGCATTCTCGGGCCGGCCTGCCTGGCACGCCACGCCTGCAACAAGGGTAGTTCCAGGCGCCGTGGCTGGCGGGAAATCTAGTCCGCTGCGTCGTGCGGCGGTGCCTCTTTCGGCGGCGCGGCCGCCGCTCGTTTCAAGCGAACAAGTTGCGCAGACCGAAGCGTCGTCGCGTGCGGTTCGATCAAACGCGGCAAACCAGCGAGATTGTTCGCCGGCGCGCTTGAACAGCTAGCAAGTCCCCTTAGAATGACGGATTCAAGAGTGCCCCCGTGGGTGCTCGCCGTAGCGATGATCGCAGGAGCTTTCGAGCAATGTCAGGACCGATCGTGCGTTCGGGCCCCAGCCCGGAGTTTACGAAGAACTGGGACAGCGTCTTCAACAAGAGGCAAGGTAAGAAACAAGCTGCGGCCAAGCCGGCCAAGGCAGCCGCCAAGTCGGTCAAGGCAAAGGCTCCCGCCAAAGCGAAGAAGAAGGCGATCGCGAAGCGGAAATGATGATTAAGAAATGCTGAATGATGAAGGCAATATAAAGATTTAGCGATCGCTGAACGGCCTGCCGTGCGAAGCTGGCATCGGCTCAGCATTCATCATTTTGCATTCATCATTCTCACGCTCTTACCCGAGCGACATCAGATCTTCGGTGATGTAGCGCAGGATATCACGGACCGAGACGATGCCGGATACCTTGCCGCCGCTGGCCACCGGTCCGCTCATCACGGGGATGTGTCGGTAACCGCCGACATCCATCTTGTGCAGGGCGAAGGCGATCGGCGCGTCGGCCTCGATCGTGTCGGGCGAGGCGGTCATGAAGTCGCGGACCGGCCGCGTGGCGTGCAGGGCCGCATCGACGTTCAATCGCAACAGAGCGTCGCGCTCTGTGAAGATACCGACCATTTGTCCATTGTCGTTGACCACGATGCAGCCGATCGCGCGGCTGACCATCAGTCGTAGCACGTCGCCGACCGGCGTGGAGGCCTCGACGCCGAGCGGTTTGCGCGGCGCGAGCATGTAGACCCGATCCTTGATCAGGCTGTGCTCGATCGTGGACGACGTCCGCGGCTTACTGAGGAACCCCAGCGGCTGCTGACATTGTTCGCACTCGTCAGCGCCGTCGATGTTCTCTTCTTTGCAAAACGGGCAGATCACCATCGCCTCATCCTACGGTCGTTGGCGAATGACACAACGCGCGACGACAAGAACTTTTCCCGACACCGAGCCACTGGGGGACGCGCCAGCCCAGGGACGCCAAGCTGTTTTACAACAGCGGCGATCCTAGGCAACGGTCCAGGTCTCTCCGGAATTGAAAAGCTTGCTCAGATCCCCATCGCCACGCGCTTTGCGCGCTTCGACGACCTGGGCGTTGAGCAAGTCGTCGTACATCGGGTGATTCACGGCCCGGAAGACGCCGATCGGCTCGGGGAATTCCGGATAGCTCATACGGCTGAGCAGGTAGGCCAGGCTCGGCTCGGGGGCTTGCTCGTCGTGGAACAGCAGGTCGTCCTCCGAGATCCCCTTGCCCAACTCGACGACCTCGGGGTTCATACCGTTGAGGCGAATTCCCTTGTCGCGATTCTTGCCGAAGATCAGCGGCTTGCCGTGCTCCAGCTCGATCGTGGTGTCGGCCTTGGTCTCGCGGTCGGTCGCGTAGTCGAAGGCCCCGTCGTTGAACACGTTGCAGTTCTGATAGACCTCGATGAACGAGGTGCCGCGGTGCTCGGCGGCACGCTTGAGCATCGCGCCCAGGTGCTTGATGTTGGTATCGATCGAGCGGGCGATGAAGGTTCCCTCGCAGCCGATGGCGATCGAGAGCGGGTGCAGCGGATTGTCGATCGCGCCCATGGGAGTGCTCTTGGTGACCTTGCCCAGCGGCGAGGTCGGCGAGTACTGCCCCTTGGTCAACCCATAAATGCGGTTGTTGAAGAGCACGATGTTGATATCGAGATTGCGGCGGATGGCATGCATCAGGTGATTGCCGCCGATGCTCAGGCCGTCGCCGTCGCCGGTGATGACCCACACCATCAGGTCGGGGCGCGAGGCCTTCAGCCCGGTGGCCACGGCCGGAGCCCGGCCATGGATCGAGTGAATACCGTAGGTGTTCATGTAGTAGGGAAAACGGCTGGAGCAGCCTATGCCCGACACGAACACCATTTTCTCTGGCGGCACGCCCAGGCTGGGGAGCACCTTCTTCATTTGGGCGAGGATCGAATAGTCACCGCACCCAGGGCACCAGCGCACGTCCTGGTCGCTGGCGAAATCATTGGCAGTTAAAACGGGTAACGAAGTAGTGCTCATTGCGCGAAAAACCTAGCGAAGAAGTTCGTTGATTTTGTTGACGATTTCGTAGACGCTGAATGGCTTGCCCTGCACCTTGTTGAGTCCTGCGGCGTCGACCATGTACTGACCCCGGATCAAGAGCCGCAGTTGGCCCTTGTTGAGCTCGGGGATGAGGACCTTTTCGTAGTTCTTGAACAACTCGCCCAGGTTGGCAGGGAACGGATTCAAGTAGCGAAGATGGGCGTGGGCCACCGCGCCCCCCTTGGCCTGCACTTCGCGTACGGCCGTGGCGCAGGCACCGTAGGTGCCGCCCCAACTGAGGACCAGCAGCTTCCCCGTGGCCGGTCCGTCGACCGCTTGCGGTGGAATGTCCAGGGCGATATTCGCCACCTTGCGGGCACGCAGATCGACCATGTGCTGATGGTTCGCCGGTTCGTAGTTCACGTTGCCGGTGATGTCCTGCTTTTCCAAACCGCCAATGCGGTGCATCAATCCGGGCGTGCCGGGGATGGCCCACGGGCGGGCCAAACGCTCGTCGCGGGCGTAGGCGTGGAAGACGTCGCCGTCACTCAGCGGACCGGGGTGCTTGACCTCGATTGGCGCGAGTGACTTTAGATCCGGAATCTTCCACGGCTCGGAGCCGTTGGCGATGTAACCGTCTGTCAGCAGGAACACCGGCGTCATGTAGCGGACCGCGATCCGCCACGCCTCTTGCACGGCGTCGAAGCAATCGGCCGGGCTGCGGGCGGCGATCACCGGCAGCGGGCATTCGCCGTTGCGGCCGCAAACGGCTTGCAGCAGGTCGGCCTGCTCGGTCTTAGTCGGCAGGCCCGTGCTCGGGCCGCCGCGTTGAACGTTGATGACCAGCAGCGGCAATTCGGTCATTACGGCCAGGCCGATCGCCTCTTGCTTCAGGGCAATGCCCGGTCCGCTGGAGGTGGTCACCGACATGGACCCACCGAAGGCGGCGCCGATGGCCGAGGTGACGGCGGCGATTTCATCTTCGGCCTGGAACGTGAGCACGCCGAAGTTCTTGTGCTTGGCCAACTCGTGCAGAATGTCGCTGGCCGGGGTGATCGGATAGCTTCCCAGGAACAGCTGGCAATTGCTGCGCTTGGCGGCGGTGATCAAGCCGTAGGCCGTGGCCTCGTTCCCCATGATGTTGCGATACAAGCCGGGCACGAGCTCGGCCTTGTTGACGCGGAACTGGCTGGCAAAGGCCTCGGTCGTTTCGCCGTAGTTGTAGCCGGCCTTGAGGGCGCGGCGGTTGGCCTCGGCGATTTCGGGGCGCTTGCCGAATTTGGCCTCGATGTAGCGGAGGGTTGGCTCCAGCGAGCGATCGTACAGCCAGAACACCAGGCCCATGGCGTAGAAGTTACGGCAGCGGTCGGCTTCCTTCATGCCCAGGCCGAGGTCGTCGACGGCCAGGCGGGTGAGCCGGGTGACTTCGATCGGAAACACCTGGTAAGCGGCCAGGCTGCCATCTTCGAGCGGATTCTCTTCGTAGCCGGCCTGCTTGAGACCCTTCTCGTCGAAGGCGTCCTTATTGATGACCAGGATGCCGCCCGAGACCAGATCCATCAGGTTCGTGGTGAGCGCGGCGGGGTTGAACGCCACCAGCGCGTCGACCTGGTCGCCGGGAGTGAAAATCTCCTTGCTGGCGAAGTGAATCTGGAAACCGCTCACGCCGGCCTTGGTGCCGCGCGGGGCGCGAATTTCGGCCGGGAAATCCGGGAACGTGGCGATGTCATTACCCGCCAGTGCCGACGTATTGGTGAACTGCGTGCCGGCCAATTGCATGCCGTCCCCCGAGTCGCCGCAAAAGCGCACGGTGGCA
>DASXEJ010000035.1 GCA_036490175.1 Pirellulales bacterium
TTGCGCCTGGTGAGGCGGGACCATCGCCGGCCCGTGTTGTTTTTGCGCTCGTTTGGCAGCGATACAGCCTCTGTCAACCTGTGGAATCAATGTCGACGGATTTTATCCAGCAATTATGAAACTTGCGAGGAATCGCTTGCCGTATCGGTGCAGAGCGTTGGGCCATTAGTGGCGATCGGGCGGCCGGGCGAATGGCTGCCCCCCCTGGGAGCAACGAGGCTCTACGTCCGTCAGAATTGGGAGCAGGTCGTGGCTGAATTGGTTGCGGTCAGTCAGTTGGTGGTATTGCGAATCGGGCGAACGGCGGGCCTGTGGTGGGAGTTCGAGCATTTGCTGACGCATTGTGACCCACTCATGGTGTTAATTTACTTGCCCAAAACCGATCGCCGGGCGATTTATGACGAGTTTCGTACGCGCACGCGCGGGTTGCTGCCGCACCCGCTTCCCGAGACTCCAGGCCAAGCGCTGTTTCTCGGCTTTGACGCGGAGTGGGTGCCTCGGCTACTTGGCGAGCGCGGGCCGTCGGTGGCGGCACGACTCTGCCATTGGCTGGCCGGAGCCTCCGCGCCTGCCAGCCGCGAAGCACTCCGCGAAACGCTCTCGCGTGCCGGCGTCAGAGTGCACCGATTTCGCCTGAGTTGTGCCGAATGGGGACGGTTGCTGGTAGTCACGCCTCTGCTGATCTGCTTCTACCTGGGATGGGCATCCAACGCCTGGCAGGACTTACGCGAGTTCGCCTACGAACATACGTACATCAAAACGCCACGGGTATACGTCGTCGCTGAAGTAGCTGGTATGTCACCACGCGAGATGGAAGTGCGCGTGGCCACAGAGTTGGAAATGCTGCTCTCCCGGTTTCCCGGAGTTTCAAGCGCGGAATCCATCTCCCGCTGGGGAGAGTGCGTCGTTGCGTTGGAGTTGGACGGCAAGGAAGATGCTGACGAGGTGTCACGGCAGGCGCAAAATGCGCTGGCAATAAAGATCGAGAGCCTGCGCGCCAGTGTGCCGGGCTTGTCCGTTCATGTCATTCCGCAAAGCGACGAAGGGTTGTCGCTGATCTTGTTGGAATCTGATTCGGGCATATCAGACCTGCCGTCGTTGGATAGTTGCGGTTTGCAGGATCTGGCCGACGAGTGGATCAAGCCGGCGCTAATGAAAACCAAGTGCGTGGCATCGGTGGCCCCATCGCCATTGCACGACTCATCTAAACGATACTGGATTAGGATCAACCCGGATCGTATGGCGGCGTACGGGGTCACTATATCAGAGATCTTTTCAGCCCTCAGACCGCAAATGGGGCGAATGCGCCGCAATTTTGCCAGGGACACAGAACTAGAGGAGGTCACTCTCCGTGTCAACGACGAGGGCCAGTTATTGCGGCTTCGGGATATCGCGACGGTAGACTCGATGTGTCGCCCCAACATTTGCTACCGACGGTGCGATGGTCATAATATTACGGCGATTGCGGTCAGCTTTGCCCTAAAACCCGGCCTGGAAATGTCGGACATCGCGGACACGCTGGTTGATCTCGGAACTCAATCACCTCATCACGTGAGACTGACCGCTTGGAGGGCGCGAGCGCACGAGCCGGTTATCTTGTTGCGGCCGCCGACCTCGGATTCTCGGCACCGAGATTATTACGTGACTCGCGCTGCCCTTTATGTATTGCTCGAAGCGCCAGAAATGCCGGATGGTTTGGGAGGCATCGTGTGGGCCGAGGATCAGGCGTTTGTGCTGCGTGAGCGAGGCCATGACTCCCTGTTGGACCATGGTTCACAAGCGCAGATTGGCCAAATGCGTGAATTGCTAACGGCGCAGCAACGTACCGTCGGCATGTACATGCGACACGTTCACGCTCTCCGCATGTTGTGGCCGGGCGAGGGTGCTCAAATACGAATGGAAGTTACCGGTAGCGCTCTTGCCGAGTTGCGCCGGGTCGCCGCTACGGCAGCCGAACGGATCTCGTCTCTCCCCGGCGTCGTCGATGTCGATATTGGGTCGACAGGCGATACGATCGTTACGAAGGTCGACGTTGACAAAAGCCGTTCCCGCGATTTTTTGGAGTTCGACGCAGACGAGATCGAGGTCCTTTCGCGCCTCGTTGGATCCGGCGAGCTAACCATTCCGTGGCTGTTCTGCGACAACTGCAGCGTAGTATTGCAGGCCGATCACTTTGAGCGCCGGGAACGGCAGCGGGAAACGATGAACTTGCTGCGCCTCCATACCCGGTCACGCAACGTCTCGTTCGGCGAAATAGCCCGACTGTCCTATGAGCCGGAGCCACGCGAGATTCATCGCCGCAACGGGGCGTATTGCGTCACGATTTCCTGCAATGCGGCCGAAGGCTGGCCGTGGGAGCTACGCCGCCAGGTTCGGCGAATCGCGGCCGAAATATCCAATAAAACGGTAAATGTCGAGGTGAGATGACTAGGTCGACCCGGTACGGCCCATACCTCGAAACGACCAGAGCGGAATGGGCCGAGGCGCGATAATCTGCCATCACATAATCGGCCGTAGTCTCAGAGGCGTAAACTGCGGAGGTGCGACCTACCGAAGCAGGTTGCGGCTACACTTCGGTGGCCGAACGTCCGGGCCGCAGGAACGAACGAGAGGTATCCGAAGTGTCCCCATTTTGTCCCCAGAATGTTAAATGATGTCGCAGAAGTACGGCATGGGGTAAACTCGAGCTGAGTTCACTACCTGAAACAACGGTTCAGCTTATGGACGACCCAGCGAGTAGCGTCCAGCCGCGCTTTGAGCGGCAACCAGATCGATGCCCGGTTTGCAGCCATCAACCCGTCGCACGCATCATGTACGGCTTGCCTTATCTGGACGATGAGCGGAAGGCTGAACTCCGCGATGAGCGGCTCATCCTTGGTGGATGCTGCATTTCCGGCGACGATCCCGCGTGGCGATGTCCGAAGTGCGGCTGGCAAGGCTGGCGTAAGCGGCCTATGGCGGATTAAAGGGTTTCTGCTGCCGCAGATGCGTTTCACACCGCGCGTCTTCTATGCGGCGTGCTGATCGTCGGGCAAAGCCGGTTGACTGTGATTCTGAATCGCCGGCGATGCAACTGCATGTGCCAAGAGCATCGGCTCTTCGCTGGCCAGCTCCTGAAGCAGCAACTCAGCCAAGCCATCGTCGGCACTTTGCTGGCCCAAATTGCGCACGACGTAAATGGCCAGCACGATGGGCAGCACGCAGGCGATCAGAATGGCGGCATCGAGAAGGGTGTTGGCAATGATCGGGTCACGGTGCCGCTGGGCAGCGATTTGTTTGCGTTCGGCCTCCAGCTCAGTGTTTGCTTGAAGAAAATCTTGCCGCATCTGGGCATCAGCGTCGACTAGGCGTTTCGTGCCTTCCGCAACGTGCTGATTGAGCTTGGCCATTTCGCGGTTCTGTTCGGCTTGGCGGGCGGCATGTTCGTTGGCTTGGCGGGCGAGTTCTGCGTGGTCGTTACAGCCGACGATGGTGAGCGTGGTCAGAATCAGCAGATGGCGGGGCGTTCTTGGCATTGCACCTCCAATGTTGCAACAGGCGAGTAAGCAAGGCCTGCAAGGCGATCCGTAGCTGCCGCTCGCGCACCAAGGCAATGGTGACCAGCGCGGCTGCGAGGCAGGCGGCGATCAAGGGGACGGTTGAGACAGGCAAATGGAGCCTCCTTTCGGTGAAAAGGGCGTGAGCGTGGCCAGACGATGGCCAGAACGGCTGCGGAGGGCCGATTTGGGGGCGCGGGAAGAACTAGCCCGCTGCCCTTATAGATATTGACCGATGTTGGGCAGGTTTTTAGCGCGCGAATGCAGAAGCGCCGACGCGGCAGGACTATCTAGGAGGCAGATACCGAGCAGGCGTCAGCCGCGGCTCGTTTCGCGGCGTCTAGCGATACGCAGACCTTTGGGTCCGCGCACGAACGGTCGGATTGGTGGAGATGGCTTTCGCGAAAGCCCGGGGCAAACAATGCGACCTTCGCCTTGATTGTCGCTTTCAGCACGAACAAAACTTCCTGTTGTTCAGTCATTGTAGGGGACGTTGGCGAGGATGGCCTTGACGATTCCGCCGGTGATACGCGGCATCAGGAAACAGTGGGTGCCGAGCAAATGACAACTGCGGCTGAACCGGCCGTAAAACCATCGCTGATCCCGAGATGCCTGCGAGCCCGTCGACCGATCTCGTCGATTTCCGCCGGCGTAAAACTGCTCATCAGACGTCGCATTGACAGGGATAATCGTTCAGCTTCATAGCCGCGATTGGCTTGGCAATAGTCAACGACGCTCGCCACGAGCAGACTGGCGTCTGGCTCTTTCAACATGGTTCTGCCCCTCCTTAAGCGAGTCGTCCAACGCGGAAGAGGTCAGCCTACCGCAACGCGGCCCTGCGCCCAGTTAGAAGCTTGCTAGCACTTGATTCAGACCGCTCAATGGGGAACGGCGTTTCCGATTGGCTTTCTCCGAGCAGTGTCGGCTTAACCTGGATTCCCGTCCACGCCGTGGCCGCTTTTGGGCCGTCCGACGCCGCCGCTGCACGACTGGTAATGAAGTTCTACGCAAAGGTGCTGAAGGGCATCATTGGCCCTGGTCGCCAGCGAATGCAGCTTGTCGTCAGGCACAAAGCCGCTCGCTGGCCCAGATCGCCGCAAAAAAGCCAAAGGGAAGGCCACGCCAAGCGGATGGGGCAGTCAGCCGAAGCGGACGTAATCAAGCCGCGAGGCAACTAAAACGGCGGGCCAGGGGGCCGTACCGCGCGATCGCCGTACCGCACAATCTCCGCCTCTGATGCGCGCGTCGTGTAAAACACGCGAAAGCCCATCGTCGAGCGGTCGATGAATTGTGCGAACGAGTCCTTGAGCGTAGCCCCGCCCGCGTATCGATAGGTGACGGCCAATCGCTCGAGCCTTGCTTTGGTAAAGGGCGCTGGCTTGGCGCCCCCAATCGCGATCAGCGGCTCGATTTTGAGGATTGCGCCGCCAGCCTTTTGCAGGAGCGTCAATCGAAGTGCAACAGTTGGATTACCCTGCATGAGGATGACGTGCAACGGTTCACCAAGCTTTACTCGGCCCGAAGATGGATTTGTCTGAAACAGGCCGACGCCGACACCGCCCTCAAGATTTAGGACTTCGAGATTCAGCGGGACACCTTCGTCGTCCCATATTCCGCTGGCAATCGGCACCGACATCGAATCGCGTGTGAAGTCCAGCGGCAACGGCTGGTGTAAGTCTGCTGGCCGTAGAGCCGCGACGACCAAGCTTTCGTTCGCTTCGAGTAGTAAGCCACACGCCCGCAAATCATTGGCAATGGCCGAATCAAATGGCTCAAGCCAGGAGAAACGAAGATCTGATGCATTTACATCGAGTTGGGCGACTCTGGCCGCCGTACCTTGTGACTCTCCCTTAATGACGTCGACCGCCTCGACGAACCAGTCATTTCCGTTCGATTTCAACAAAAACCGCCGGCCATCTCGCACGATCTTGTTCGAAAGCAGGCCGAGTGACAACGCTTTGGTCTTGGGAGCGTGGAAGCTCAACAGCGTGACTGGTTTGCCGGGTGATTGCGGCAGGGTAATGCCGCTCGTTAGATCGGGAAAAACCTCGTCTGTCTGAGGCGAGGACTGCGATTGAGTCGCCACATTCGTTGGATTTGGTGGGGTTTCCACCGCAGGCTGGGTTGGTGTCGGTGGCGCTGGTTTCTCCTGTGGTTGTTCGACCACAGGTTTTGATTCGACGATAGGGGCGGAATCTGCCAGGGGCGTAGGTTCGATTTGAGCTAACGTGCGGTCTTCACGTTCGCGAATGGCCTGTTCCTCGTGTGCTTGCTCAAAAGTCGCCCGGGCTTCTTCAATTCGAGCACGACGCGACTGATCGATCGCTCCCGGCAGATCCATGAACAATCCAACCACGAGTCCGGTGACCCCAACTATTACCACGCAAGCGGCGATGCCGCCCAGCGACAATATGTTGCCGGCGCCGTGACGTGCTGTCTTGGCAGGAGTGCGTTGATCGAATCGCATAGGCCGGCTGCTTTCGTTACAGGTGTTGGTCAGTACCGCATCAGATAATAGCCACCAACGATAACCGACGCGAGAGAGCCGGCCGCGAACATCGACATGTACTTCACAGACATATGGTCGATATCGTCCTCTGATCTCGTCCCGAGCTTTCGGCGGGGTTCCGACATGGCTACGCGCTTGACCTCGTCGGGCGATTCATGCCAGATCGGCAATTCAGCGACCACGAGCGCAGCGTTGCGCCCAGCCAGCAGGCCCAAGAACAGTGCGATCAGCAGAACACCGACGAACAGAACGATAGAGGTCCCGCGCTGAATCATTGCCTCGGCCTGAACCCCGCTTCGTTTTTTCTTCTTGGCGATGGTCGTTACTGTATCTTGTTCTGCAACGAGCGAGTCAAGAAGCTTGAAGTCGACTTCCGTATTGGATTGTGGCGGAGCGGAGGAAACCGGTGGCGGGAGCGGCTGTGTCGTCACGTGAGGCGCGGGCGCAATCTTGCGCAGTTGCGCATCGTAACGCTGCTTGGACTCGGAATTGAGCAAGCAGGCCCGCGCAGCCTCAACTTGGGCGATGATTTTCTTGGCGATCTCAGCGTGCGGTGAATTCACAACGCTTTGCAGTTGTGCAATACGTTGGGCTGCGGCTCGTTGAATTACATCCGCGCGAGGTTCATACAGCGTGACACCTAGCAACGAGTAGCTTGTCAGCGGACGCTTGCCGATCGGTATCCCAAGCCATTCAGCATAAGGGTCGAAGGTGTTCGCCATAATGCCTCTTCAACGACAGTGAGGACTTACTCGTTGCCGAAATCATAACGAGCCATTTGCCCTGTATCAAATTGCGGCTGCGGTGCGTGCCGGAGTTGCGTGGCCGTTCAACGACTTTCCCGTAATGTGTCGAGGCGACTAAGAGCCGCAGTTACGGCAAGGGCCTTTCGTGATTTGTGGGGAGGTGCGCTAGGGGGCGGAGTGAAGGACCCGATATCGGACGCCAAGCACCCCCAAGGCGGGCCACAGCGGCCATGGATCCAATGCCCCCCATCCAGAATCGGTTTGCGATTTTCCCCGATCTGTGAACCAAAAAGTAGATGCCCTGCGCAAATTATTAGCTTTTTACCAGGTTTTTACTGGCAGATTGACGACGACCCGTAGTTCGCTAGAATCAGACCCGAACAAGCAGACTATCTCTCACGCGCGTGCCTCCGTCCAACGATGTGCAAATGTGCGGTTCGAGCGGCGTCTTTTTCTTGATCGATCATTTTCTTGACGACTGCGGTGAACGGCTCACGACTGCATCAGTCGTAGCGGGCTGTCTGAGCCGGTGTATGGAAGTTCGGTGGTTTGGTCAGGATTCCGTTTGATCGCGGAGGACGCCCAAACGCGCCAACCACAAGGAATTGTCGGCACCTCTTAACGGAAGCAGATCCCGCTCACTGCCAGGGCGGGGTGGCTCTTGGTCCAGTAAACGTCGTTGCCCACGCCAAAAATTTGTTTGAAGGGGAGCAACAAATGAGGGTCGCCTGTGTTTCGGTTCTGCTTATCTTGGTGATGTCCGCTCAGGCCAATGCCCAACACCGCGGCGCGGTGCATATGGGCGGCGGCGGGATGGGAATGGGGATGAATAACCAAGCCGCCATGCAGCAGCACATGATGGCGCAGCAGCAGATGATGATGCGGCAGCAAATGATGATGCGGCAGCAAGAAATGCAGCGTCAGCAAGAGATGCAGCGACGGATGATGGAGCAACAGCGGATGCAGCAACAGCATATGACGCAGGGGAACGGCTCGCAGTTGGATCTAGGACGTCAGGGAGCCATCGGGCATCAAGGGTCTTTGCATCCCGGCCATGTTTCTCCTGGCGATCTACGACATCGAGGGATGACACAGGGCGCCGGATCGCCGGGAACGACAACGGATGGCGGCACCGCCCCGTACGGCCCCAGGTCACCGTTGGTGTCACTCGCGACAGGTGGCGGCGGGGGCGCAGCCGCAACGGGCGGACAACCTACGACGAAACGTCACGTCAATCCGATGGGGACTGGCGGATCTGACGGGGCTAGCCAATTCGGCGGCACCGGTTCGGCGACAGGGCATCATACCGGCATTGGCCACACGAATTCTTCCGACAGCGGACAAGCCGGCAGTGGGCAAACCACCGCCACCAGGACCATCGCCGGCCACACGACCGCCACCAACACGATCACGGGCCATCCCACAACTACAAACATTATCGGTGGCCACACGACTGCCACCAGGACCATCAGCGGTCAGACGACCACCACCAGCACGGCCACGGGCCATCCGACGGCTACAAACATCATCAGTGGCCACACCACCGCCACTAACACGACCACCGGTCAGGCAAGTGTGAGCGGCAACCAACCGCAGTTGGCCGACCGGCATGGCGGCGGCCTCGGCCACGATAGGGAACTTGGCCACGACGAAGCCAGGCGCGATCTCCTTAACCGTAGCGAGTCCGCTCGCGAGATCGAAAGGCTTCGCCTCGAAAGGATGGCGAAACACCAGCAGGCCCACGAAATGGAGCGTCTGCGGCGGGAACGCTTAAAACAGGAACATGGAACCACAAGGCCGTAAGCCTTAGGACGTTCAGGCATCCTGTCAGCCCGACGGTACTGATGTTATCGATGGGCGTCAGTTGCAATTACTGACATTCGACGATCAGAGCCGCCCGCACTGCCTGGTGCGCGCGGCTTTTTTCATGCGCTGCTAAAATGCCCGCATAGACGAGCTGTGGCTAACCGATTGGACGGATGCCGGCACCCGAGCCGTGGTACGTGTCGGCAAATAGCTCAAAGCGCTGTCCG
>DASXEJ010000036.1 GCA_036490175.1 Pirellulales bacterium
ACGCTCGAGCAATGGGAGCAGATGCGCACGCAAGGCGGCCAGGAGTCTGCCGCGCCCGGTGCCTCGACCGCCAAGCGAACCAACAAGATCCGTCCCGAGCCTGAAATGGATGACGCCGAGTCCGAGGAAGTCGCCGCGCACGAGTCCGACGACGATTCATCGGCCGAGTGGGACCAGGAGTCGGACGAAGCCGAAGCCGAAGAAGATGAAGAATCAGACGACGAAGGGGAAGACGCGGATGAAGAAGACGAAGGCGAGGACGACGATGAGGAGTTCGACGAATCGGACGACGATGACGACGTCGAGCACGACACGTCGTACGCCGAAACCGCTTGAGTCGCTCAAAGTAGCCGGCACATTCATGTGCCGTAACCTGAACGGGCAAAGACTTCCGTCTTCGTGAGCCGTTTTCTGTCGAGCGACGGCAGAGCGGAGTGTGCCTGCTACTTTAACACGCAACTCACGCATCGTTTGTCGCCAGCGTTTCAGTGGCGGGCAGGCTGTCGCACCAGGTGCGCCAGGCTCGCAGCTCGCCGCCGTGGTCGTGACCGGAAATCATCTTCAGCGCTTCGACTGCATCGGCACGCACGAGCGGATCGGAGTCGCTCATCAGCTCGATGAGGTTGCGGCCGACGATCGTAAAGCCCGCGTCAGCCAGTCCGCGTAGCACGCGCAGCCGCGCGATCAGCGGCTGTTGGTGATCGTGGGCGATTGGCAACAGCTCCTTCTGAATGATCTCGAGCTGCCAGGGCTGCGGCGTCGGGTATTCGCCCGGTGTTTGGCCCAGGATCCAGTCGCGCCAAGCGTCGATCAACTCCTGCGGCGTCTTGTGGTAATGACGCTGGGCCGCCTGCGGCCAGTCGGTTTTGGATGCCAGATCGCCGAGCAATGCGCGGAACACCGCGCGGCGCTGGGCATCGTCGGGCGGCCCGGCCAGATAGCTAGTCATCGAAATCCGCCGCAGCAACAGTCCCATCAGCCGTGCGTAATCCTGCGTGCGATACCAGCGGCGGCTACGCATGATGCACCTCAAGATCTTGGAATCGAACATATCGCTGCCCGCATGGGGATCGGCCGCCAGGGCCAGTCGCATCTTTCGCAGCAGCCGCGTGTCGCCCCACGAATCTTGCACCAATAAATATCCAAGCATCAGCCAGCCCGCGCGCGACAAACTTGGGTGCTGTTGGCAAAACGGATAGGCACTGTTCGCATGGACAAGGCGCTTGGGCTCAATCAGGTTGGCCCGAATTCCCTCCAGAGACGTTGCCAGCTTGCCGCCGGGTAGTTGAATGCCTGGAAGCGGCCAGGCGTTGATTCCATAGAGCTTCACATACCGATCCAGCTCGGCCCAGTGTCGGAACACGAGCAATCGCAACGGTGGCTGCCGGTTTACATCCAAGCCGGTCAGACGGGCAAAATCCTCGCCAGCCTCCGCGATCCATTGGGGCACCTGCTCGATCCAGGGGTTTTCGGCCGGCGACCAGGCCACGATCGGCCCATTGCGGTGGACGGTGCCAGACTGGCCGGCAGCTTTTGTGGCGCGTTTGAGGCAGTAGGCCTCGCCCTGCAAGCGGTGCGCGCGCCAGATAAACCAGCCGATGTACAGGCCGACATAACTTAAAAAGACCGCCGCGAAGATCGCCATCAGCGGCAACGGCGACAGCCAATCGACGGGGCTGCCGGTCATCCAATCTTGGGCTGCTACGATGATCACGACCAGCCCGCAAACGACTTCGATCACCAGGAGCATCTTGACCCACGCACGCCGCCCGCTGACTTGTTGGCTGCAGACCATACAAACCGGCTTGGGCCTTCGCCGGGCCAATAGCCGCACCTCTCCGCACACTGAGCACGCGATGCGTCCACGGCGGAGATGGATGCCCGCCGTGACCAGCAGCCACGCGAGCAACCCGCAGGCCACACAGCACAGTTCGTCAAGCGTGTCATCGCGCCAGAGGGCAACGCGAGAGGCGGCGCCTCCGTCGCTCCGCAGCTCCAACTCCGAAGGGCTCAGCAGGGCCCAGCGCCCGGGGCCAGCGGCGGCGATCGCTATTGTAGACTCACCGCCTACCGGACCCCGTGGGGCGCCGTTGGGCAACTCAAAGAGGTCGATCGAACCCGTTAATCCCATGATCGCCACTTGGCGCGAGTCGGACGAAAATACCACGGGACGCGTCGGGACTTCGACCCGATCCCACAGTATCTCCTGGCCCATCTCGAGATCGACGATCGAGGCCCAACACTCGCCCATGGGAGACACACCTGCCTGGATCGCGGCGCAGCGGCCGTCGAGCGACAAGTCGATGCGTTGCGGAACCGCCAGCGGCCTGTTGGGGGTGACGATTGTTTTTTTCAGTTGGCCGCTAGCCGCGTCAAACACCTCAACCTGCCCATTGTTGTAACTGACAACCAGGTGGCCGGAACCGCTGTCGAGGCCCACGGCAAAATCTCCGCTAGCAGTTCGAACGTGCTGCGAACATGTGGCCCGCCGGGTCCCGTCGTCGAGCGACCAGATGCCAAACTCGCCTTTGGACTGATTGTGTGTGACCTGCAGTCGGCAGTCCTGGCTGGTCGCGACGATGGGACCGTTCAGTGCCATGGCCGGGATTCTTTGCTGCCGGAATTTGAGGCCATCGCGAACCCAGAGCTCGCATTGCCGGGACGTGACATCCGCAGCCGCGACCCGCTGGCCGTCGGGCGACACGATTAGCGGGTACAAATAGTACGAGAATTTCGCCGTTAGCATCTGGGTCATCCGTCCCGCGGCCGTGTCCCAGATGCCCAGCCGGCCGCCGCCGAGATGGACGACCAGCACCCGGCCATCGGCCGAAGCGGCAAGCTGATCGGGCAGTTCGCGGTGGACCAGCCGATGGCCCAGTGCGCCGCATGCGCAGAGCAGCCCGACAAAGACCGAAAACCACATCATGCCGGCGATCGTGAAGCGGGGGCGCATGGCAGGGCGAAGATCTCTTGTTCGGTCGGTCCGCTCGATTCGGTTGCCCCTGGCCAAGGTCAATGAGTGTACGTCATGAAAAAGCCCGCGATCAGTCCAATCAACCCATACATGGCGCCCATGATCTTCGCCACCGACATGATGCCCACTCGATTGATGATCATGCGAAGGATCCTTTGCAAAAGATAAAGTGCGACTCGTTCGGATTTGGTTGGCACGGCCCAGGCTGATGCGCAGCCTCCAGCTAAGGCAATTGCGCACCGCTGCTCTATGGTTTAATGCTTGCAGGGAACCCATTCCAGCAAAACCGTCGCATGGGCGACAGAATTTTTGCTGGCCCGCTCGGCTCACCGGACTTGGATGGGCACCGCGCGCGGAAAATACCGATTCTGCCGGCGCGAGCACATGTCCTTTGAGCGCGCCACTCAGCGGATCACCTTGCATCCACGCGGTCGTCCGGTCATGCTAAATGACGACGTTTGGGGGGACTTTTCAGTCTATTGGCTCTTGGTCGAAGGTGGCGTCATGCGACGATCTCAGCATCTTTCGCTTGGGACCTGGCTGAGCGTGCTCATGGTGGCTGCCGCGGCAATGGCGGCCGAACCGGGCACGAAGCACGAAGCGCTTCCGCCGCTGATCGAGGAAGTGCTCGAGCAGACGGGCGACTTTAACATCGACGACATGCCGCTGACCGATTTTGTCGCGCTGCTGAAAGACCGCTACCGGATTCCCGTCGTGTTGGATCGCGGGTCGCTGGAAGATGCCGGCGTGGCGCTGGACGCCAAAGTCGGCTGTCAGCTCAAGCAGGTGACGCTGCATTCGGCACTTACTTGGGCGCTGCAAGCCCATTCGATGGATTGGGTCGTTCACGAAGGGGTCTTGCTCCTGACGACGCGCGACGTGGTCGACCACACCATGACGACCATGGTTCACGACGTCAGCGATTTTGTTGACCCACGCGGCGAAAAAGAAGAAGCCGACGCCGTGATGAAGCGCCTGGAGCAATTGGCCAAAGTGGTTGAGGCCACCGTGCTGCCTGGCAGTTGGACGGACGCCGACGGCGAGGCGTCGATCAAGCCGCTGGAAATCGGAGCGGCGCGCGTGCTGGTAGTTTATCAAAATCGCCGGGGCCACGAGGCCGTGGCCATGTTGCTGGACGAACTGGCCTACTGTGCCGAAGAGCCGACGCCCGGCTCGCCCAAGCGGCCTGACAGCGCGCACACCAAAGTCACCTCCTGGCGCCGCGCA
>DASXEJ010000037.1 GCA_036490175.1 Pirellulales bacterium
GCATCGCGAGCCAATAGAAGGTGAACTGCCGCAGCACGAGATGCCGTGGGTACGCTGCCATGTAGATAAAGAGGATCAAGAAGGCCACGACGCCGTTACGCCCCAGTGCCTCGCGGCCGAAATTGCGCCGCACGAAAAGCGTGACGCAGGTGGCATGACCGCTGACGATCACGTACAGGAGATTGACGACGCCGCGCATAGCGACGAAGGGATGCTGATGCGAGTTGTGCATAGTTCACCTTTGACGGAAGGCCATTCGTAACCAACTCTCGCCGTTGGAAAATCTTTCGCCCGAACGCACCACAATGCCGTCGCAGACGTAGCCCGCTTTGCGCCCGCCGGTCCGCAGGCCGTTCATGAATTCGTTGGTTTGTAGGATCGGCTGATATTGCGTGTTGAAAGTGGAGGTGAATTGGCCGTAGCTCATGATCTCGTCAAAGATGTCGCCTGCCGGCTGCATCGAGCCCCCCATGAGCGTCTCCAGACGCTGTCCGATCAGCCCACTAGCCCACATGGCCGTTTCCATATCCCCCAGGGCGTGAAAAATACGATGGCCAAAATTCGCCAAGAGCGCCTGCGCCTGATGACGCCCTTCTCCTCCGCCCAAGGCCGTATGAAACGAGTGCAGTGATTGGCAGAGATAGACTAGGCAGCCTAAGTGCGAGCGGCATTGCGAGACGTAGTGCTGATCCATGCTGTTGGTGAACTGCGCGGCTTCGTCGCACCAGATCACGTTGATCGGGTCCTTTGGTTTCGCGCGCCGACGGAGAATGGACTTTTGGGCCAGGTACTTCCAGCCGGCGTTGACGAAGTTGCCCATGTCGCCATAAGTGGCCGGTGGCATATTGATGAGAATCCACTTGCGCTGCAGCATGTCGTCCGGACCGACATTCGTGGTGGTCGATATCAGCTCCCGCACCAGGCCCGTGTTGAATGTGTGCAGGATGCCCAAGACGCCGGTCATAATTGAAGAACGGGTTCGGTCGGACATCGAGGGGACTTCGCCGAACCAGTAGTCACTGGCCAACTGAAAGTCGTGCGCGTCGAACTTTGATTTGCGCGCGCCGCAGGCGTTTTCCATGCACCGGCAGTGGAACTTACTCTTCCAGGCCAGCTCATGAAGTTGCGCCGGATTCTCGGCGGCCGTCACGATGAACTCTTGCAAATCTGGTGCGTTGACGGTGCCTGTGGCCAGCTTTACGGGCCCGACGGCGTTGTAGATCATCCGTTCCTGTTCGCGCTCCCAGAAATCGGCATTCTCGCCGCGACGGCTATCGGCTGAGCGCAAGGTTTCGCCAATCGTAGTAATGCACTTCGTAATTTCCCGAGTGTGACCACCGTGGCGCATCGCCTCAGCCAGAAAATTGAATCGCAGCTTCCCCTCCGGCTCGAATATCAAGAGATCCTTGCTACGGCCGGCCTGGGCAAAAATCTTCCGCCACAGCACTACGTCCTCGCCCGGTTTGGCGGCACAGATCAAGCCGCCGGAATTGCGATAATTCACAATGGCTTGCGCCAATATCCGGCCGGACGAACTCGTCTTGCCGGAGCCCACGCGCCCCACGATGCACACCCCGCCGTTGATCAGATCTCGGACGGTAAAGGAGTCTTTTTTTGTCCAGCGGAACAGTGGCGCGTCGAGGTTTCCCTTGCGCGGCTGCCGGCGGCGAACGATCAGCCATAAGAGGCCGCAAGCGGCCACGCAGGCGGCCATGATCTGGTTCTCATCCATCACGACACCTCCTGGACGATAGGCGGTGCGGCTTTCGCTTCGGCCCGTGCCTCTTCGCGCATCAGGCGGCATGCCATTGCCAGATCAGCAATACCGCGCGAGCGCAGCTTGCGAATCCTGGCTAGCACCGACGACAGGGCATCGACCATGCGATCGAGCGTCAGATCGCTGCCGACGACAGTAACCAAGTCGCCCCCGGCCAGAAGCGCGGTGGCGCGATTCGAGCCGACGGTGGGCTTGCGCAATTTTGCGGGACGGTCAGTTTTGACGTCCCTGGCCAGTGCATCGCGCGAGAGTTGGCCGTTCACCAGTTGCGCCACCAGCTCGGAGCGCTTCTCGGGATCGTCGACCTGCTTAAGTAAATAGCCAGCACTTTCCGGAATCTCGCCGGCATTGATCTTTGCCTGGATCGATTCTGGAAGTTCCAGAATCGCCAATAACCGGGTCACGGTGGCACTGGAGATGCCGCACTTGCCGGCGGCTTCCCTCGCCGGCCAACCGGTGGCGTCCATCAAATGCCTGATAGCTCGCGCCCGTTCACAGGGCGTGAGTCCCGCACGCTGCAGATTGGCGACCAGTTGCCGCTGCAGGATCTCTCCCTCACAGAGGGTCTTTTCTTCCACGATGACCGGCACTTCGGCCAGCTTGATCAGCCGCGCCGCTCGTAGACGCCGCTCTCCGTCGACTACGATAAAGCGCTCGTCGACCGAGCGTATACGGAGTGGCTGTTGCAGGCCGATTTCCTGGATGCTTCGCGCCAGGCCGACCAGCGATTGTTCGGCAAATGTAGCGCGGACCTGTGGTTCGAACTCGATCTTATCCGTCGGCACGTATTGAATCGCTTCGCGTGACATGAGATTTGCTTCCTGAGGGATCGCGGTTCCGAAACGACGGGCAAACGGCCGGCCTCATGCCGCCCGCTGCTCCGCCGCGGCTGCCTCTTCTTTCTCGAAGGCCGCCTTTTCCTTGCCGGCCTTCCAGGCGGCCTTGGCTGCTTTGAATCCGACGATCGCCGCCATGATGTCGTCGATGAACCCAACCGGAAAAAGGACGTCTGGAATTGGGTCAATCGGCGACACGACCCATGCTCCGCATAAGAGCGCTGTGGCCCAGCCACAGATTTGCACAAGTGACGAGCGCAACGGGCTCTTGGGTAGATGGGCAAGGACGATTAGCGAGACGAACAACAGCGTGCCACAGCCGAAGAAGAACCGAATTGTCGAGAAGAAGCCGTCCACACGTAACTCCGAAGACAAAAGGGGTTGTTGTGTACAAGAAAGTTGTCCTAGACGTGCTGTCGCGCTTGCCGAAACCGCTGCGCCCGGCCGGGTGTGTCATCGCGCACCAGTTCGTTGCCGCAATCCATGCAGCGCAAGTTGACCTGCGTTGCCGCGCGAATGTTGACACAGCCACACGTCCACTTTTTGAGCTTGGCCGTGCTCGCGCCGGCGATGGCCACCGGCTGCACTTCGTCGATCGGTATATCGACGCCAAAGCGCACCAGCAGCTCTTTAAAACGGCTATGGGCCTGGTAGCCGGTCACGCCATGCCGGTCGACGATCAAACCCAGATCCTGTGCCTTCGTGCGAAATTGCACGTTGTGGTAATTCCCTTGGCCTGGACTTCCGTGGCATTGCTGCCAGCCATGCAAGAGTTCGTGCAGGAGGGTACCCAGCACCTCCCAGAGCGGGCGGCTGCCATCGAGATAGATCGAATTGAAAGCGATTTCGCCACGTAGGCCGAACTTGTTATGTCCGTAGCGAAACTGCGCATAGCGGTTACGAGATAGCTTTTCGATACAAAGGACGATTTCTGGAATGTCGAGTTTAAACTCGACAACGTATCTTCCCGCCCACGTCTGAAGCTCGGCTACGATCCCTTGTCCGTACCACGCCTCGTCTCTTTGATGCTGGGCCAGCGTT
>DASXEJ010000038.1 GCA_036490175.1 Pirellulales bacterium
CGGGTTCGCTGAGGTATGACATCGATTCTTGGGATCGACGCCAGTAGTGGCCCCAATTCGCGTGGCGCAAACGCATCAGGACGAGGTTGAAAAAACCGCCGATCGAGCTTGCGATATGCCAGGTACAGCAAATGATGGCGGTAATTGAGCAGTCGCCTCCAGGCGGGCGGACGAGGTCGTGAGGGTGAGCCATCACGGATTACCAAGACGATTTCCGCGTAGCTCGAGGCCATGATCCGCTCGATCATCACCTGGATCCAAGCGGGCGCCGTCAAGGAGTCCACCAACAGCCCCACCCGGACTTTGCGGGGCATGGCGGTCTCTGTTTCGGCAGCAGTCATGAGCGTTTTCTCAGAGAGCAATATAGAAGGTGCTGGCACGCAACGGCGTCAGGCGCGGGCCAGCGAAGGCGCCATCGTCTCGGCCATGACCTGTCGCAAGTGTTTGGCCACAACCGGCCCGTAAAACTGCTGAGCGGCTTGCAAAGCGTTGCGGACGAGTTGCTCACGACGCAGTGGGTCGTTACGCAATCGATCGATCGCGGCCTCGACCTTGTTTGTGTCGCGCTCGTCGACGATTTCGGCACAGTCGTATTTCCGCAGCCAGCGAGTCAAAAAACAATTTGGAGGCGCATGGGCCAAGATAGGACGATTCGAGATCAAATACGAAATCGTTCGGGTCGGAAAG
This sequence comes from Pirellulales bacterium, assembly GCA_036490175.1. Classification (NCBI taxonomy): domain Bacteria; kingdom Pseudomonadati; phylum Planctomycetota; class Planctomycetia; order Pirellulales; species Pirellulales bacterium. Next base: position 688 of record DASXEJ010000038.1, read on the forward strand.
ATCGTGTCATACTCTAATTGACTGACATCACCACAAAAGCCGTGTGGTAGCAATAGGATGTCGTGCGATTGTAGCTCCGTCATTACCTGCTCGTAGGCTACACGGGTGTGGGTGATCCGCGGTCCAGACACGCCGACATTGTCGAAGTGCCAGTCCGGCGTGCCGGAATACGTCGTCATCTGCAAATCTTCCCGGCGATTCACAACCTCGGCGAGCCGCCGCGAGGCATCAACATTCGAGCCGTTGAGGTGCCCCATGAACGCCAATCGCAGCGTTTGCCCCGGAGGAGGGGCCGGAGTGAACTCGGGTACCGGCTCGCTAAAGGAATGTACCAGCGACTCGAAGCGAACCTGTGGGTAGATCGGCTCGTAGTGGGCCTTCATTCCGTCGCTCATTACGAAGACGGCGCGGGCCTGACGAAAGACACGCGGTTCCAGCCACTCCGCGAATCGCTGCGCGTTGCCGATGCGGCTTTCGCGGTAGGTGTTGTGAAAGTACAAGTAGTACGGCAGACGCAGTCGTTTGGCCGCCAAAGACGCCGCGTAGACAAAGAACTCGTTGGGAAACACCGCCATGATCGCGTCGCAATGTTCATCGCTTGCGATTCTCGCCAGCCTACGTGCCACACTCGGCAGCGTAAGCCAGGTCGTCCAGCGCACATATCGTTGACCGCGTTTGGGCCACGTCCATTCCTTGTTCAGCAGATGGATTCGTGGCAGTTTCGGGTCGCGACGATATGACTCCATGCCGCTCCACTGCTGTCCTGCCAGGACCATTTCCTGGGGACTAAACTGGTGCGAGAGGTTCTCCACAATGACGGAAGAACCATTCGCCGAGGGGGGCAATCCCCACGACACCAGCAGCACGCGCTCAGGCACTGACGCCGAGCGCGCCGCCGGCGCGGAATAGGAACTCGTTACAGCCATTGGATCGGGTGGTTCTAAGTCTCAAAAGGCTAAAGCCGTGATCGGCCAGGAAATCGACCGTCTCGTCTGGTGTGCAGTACTCGTATGGCAGCCCGCCAAACCAATCGTCGATATCGCGCAAGAAGGTCATGCCACGCACCTGCCGGTAATCCCGTAGGAAGCGGATCGGCGAACGAAACCGCGTCAACATCTTCGTCAGCAAAAGTGCCGCATAACAGCGTGAAAGTACGGGAAACAGAAAGTGCGGCGAACGATTACAGATCCGCTTGATTTTCAACCAACGCGCCGAACTGGGCGTGGTGTTGTAGAGCGCGGTGTGGAAGACACCGTCGCCTTCGACGTTGTGTCGTAGGACATTGTCAACGGCGCGCCACAGCGATCCGGTGTGGTGCAAAACGCCCCAGGAATATACGTACGAGAAGCGTCCCAGTGATTCCAGAAACGCTTCGTCGAGCACCGAGCCGTGCCGAATCTCCCAACGGCTTTCGTCGATACCTTGGGTCTGGCGCAAATTACGAGCGCAATCGATCGAATTCGGATCAATGTCGATTGAGAGCACGCGGCGAGCCCCCAATCGCAAGGCGACCAGGCTGCTCAGTCCGCTGCCGCAGCCTAGGTCGAGAAAATCGTAATCATCGAGCCGTTTCAGATGCGTGAAATTAACGAAGCTTTGCACGGCCTTGGCGATGACCGGCTCGTCGACCGCGGCGAGGAATCGTTTCCAATTGGCCCCGAAGCTGAAACCGATCGTTTCGCCCGAGACTTCCGCCGCCTCTTGATTAACGTACGTCATGACGCCTCGACAAAAAGTTGGGCAGAGCGGTGGTTGGAAATTGCCGCTGTGAGTAGCGACCATGCGCGGATATGGTTCTAACTTCGAGTCCGAGCATTTGTACTATGGCGCGATTCAGGCCCGCTGTTGCTTTTGCACCGCGTTGATCATCTCGTCGACAATCTGTTCCAGGCTATAGCTCAGTCGCCAATCCGGAAAGTGTGACTGTAGTTTTCGCAAATCCGAGTAATAGCAGATATGATCGCCAACGCGGTTGATGTCTGAATAGCTTAGCTGCGGCCTCTTGCCGCTGAATTTCTCGATCAGATTGATGCACTCGATGACGCTGGCGGCGTTATCGCGGCCGCCACCCAGATTGTACACCTCGCCCGGCCGTGGGTTTTGAGCGAAGTGCCAAAACGCGTTGATCACGTCGTGACTGTGAATCTGGTCGCGAACCTGCTTCCCTTTGTAGCCAAAAATCGTGTACGGTCGTTCTGCCAGGGCCACCAGTACCAGGTAATTCAAGAAACCGTGCAGCTCGACGCCCGAGTGCGACGGCCCAGTTAGGCAGCCGCCCCGAAAAACGCCCGTCTTCAGACCAAAATACTTGCCGTACTCCTGCGCCAGCACATCGCCGGCAACCTTCGAGGCGCCGAACAGCGAGTGCAAACAGCGGTCTATCGAAAAATCCTCGGCGATGCCATGCTCGTAGCGTGGGTCGTCGTAGTCCCAGCGTGTTTCCAGCTCTTTCAGGGGAATATGATTTGGCCCATCGCCATACACCTTGTTGGTACTCATCTGAATGAATACGGCCTCGGGCGTGTGTCGGCGGCAGGCTTCGAGCAAATTCAATGTGCCGACGGCATTGACGTCGAAATCGTCAAACGGACGTTGGGCGGCCAGATCATGGCTAGGCTGCGCCGCGGCATGGATTACCATCTCGAAGCGTCCGCTGCGCAGCAGGGAATCGACCCCCTCGCGATTGCGGATGTCCAACTCTTGATGCGTGAACTTCGTACATTGCGATTCGAGCTGCTCGCGGTTCCAGCGCGTGTCACCTTTCGGGCCAAAGAAGTCGGCCCGCATGTTATTATCAACGCCGGTAATATCGAAGCCCAAGGCATCAAAAAACCGTACGGCTTCCGAGCCGATCAGGCCGCTCGATCCGGTTACAAGCACGCGCATGCCAGAGTTCCTAGCGTTTCAGCTTAAGTGTTGAGCGTACTGCTCATGCCAAGTGTGGGCAGGCGAGGTCGACGCGTAACAGTTGATTAGTTTCGAGTCGGTTTGCATTGCCATATATCGTGACGCGCGACGGGCATCCAGATTGCGAGCGATCATTTTGAATGCTTTGCACGCTGCCCTTGCGCGGCCGACGCAAGCTGCCAGAGAAGATCTGCCGTGCGGACGCCGGCTTGGCCGTCAAGGAGATTGAGTTGCTGGCGAATGATCGCTTCGCGTCCTTCGTGATCGAGTTGCGGGTTCTTGATATAGGCATTCGCCATCCGCACGAAGTCGTCGATGCTCATCGCCTGGGCAATGCCTCCCGTTTCGAGCAGCTGCGAATAATGCGTGTAGTGCATGAATCGTCGGGCAGACTGCGCTTCGTGAACGGGAGGATCACCATCAAAGAACACGTTTATTATCGGCGTGCCTGCGCAGGCCGCGTCGATGCTCAGGGTCGAGCTTGTCGTCACCACGATATCACCTGCCGCCATGAGCTGCGCCAGGTGCGTGGCATCGTCGCGAGGTAAGTCCCAGGCCAGCTTGTCGGATTGCACGGGTGGCTCTTCAACGCGCACATTGGGACCCGCCAAGGCGCGAAATGGCTCCAGCGACAGGCTGTAAAAGCCGCGGACCACTTGCGGGTGCAGGCGAATCCAAAGGTACGGCCTGGGTTGAATCGACCCGGCATTGATCGCGGCAACAATTTGCTTGAGGATATTCAGCTCGTGGCCAAGCACCCCTGGATTGATCGTGCCATAGACGATCAGCGGGCTCCCTTCGGGAATGCCGTGCTGGCGGCGCCAGGCGGCACGATCGAACCGGTCGCGGAAACCACTGTAGTGATCGAACTGCGCCGCACCACACCAACGGATCCGCTCGCGAGGATAATTGTGGTATGTCGCGGCCTCGTCGGCCATTAGATCACTCCAAACCAGCAAATGTTCGGGCACTCCGCCCATGTACCCTTTGCTGGTGAGATTGTCCCAGGAAAGCATGACGGTTGCTGTTGGAATCCCTTTGCGTTTGGCGGCCCGCAACAGGTGAATGTCGTTGCGGTTGTAGCCGGGCGTACCGGTCACGATCAAGTTCGGACGGTGTTCATCGATAATGGTGTCGAATTCCGCGCCGCGAAAGAGCGCTGCCTCGGCCGCGATATAGGCGCGGCGCAGAAAGGCAATGCGTCCCAAAACCGTGTTCGCCGCGCGCGACAGCCAATAACGCTTGGGCGCGCCGCGTCGGAAAGCCTCGTTCTTGTAGTTCAGCGTCCCGCCCAGCGACGGGTTCATCAACATGTACTGTCGCAGAGTGATCAGATTACCTTCGACGCGCGAAAACCGCTCGGGCATTGGCTCGAGAGCGATTTGCGGGTGGGTGAACTCTTGCTGGAAATACGGCTCCCGGCTGCTATGCGAAACGATCACTAGCCTAGTGCCGCGGGCCAGCAGGCTATCGGCAATCGCCGAACGGAGCAACATCCGCGCCTGAAAGCCATGCGTGATGTTAAATAACACCTTGGGCGCAGCGCCATAGCTAGTTGGTGGCGAGGCACTCAATGGCAATTCAACGCTCAAGACAACAATTCCTGGACGAGCATCCAAGGGACTCGGTCGATCGTAGTGCTATTTGGCGAATTTCTGCACAAGTTCCCGCGCCCCCGGCACGGCTCGCACCGTGCGCGTGAGCAGAGTGTACGCAGGCCCATACTTGCGGCGCCGATCATCTGCCAGGGCGTAGCGCTTTAACGTCTCGTCCCAATGCGCTGCAAGCTTATCGAAATCTGGCGCGGGGTATGTTACTGGCTGTTCGCGCTCGATATCGCGAGGCTCACGACAGGCTTGCGCGATACAGACCCATTCGGCAGGTCGATTGCCCGGCCGGCCTGCCAAGATATTCAAAGGCGTGAAGCCTGCGCATTCCAACGCGAATGCCAAAGACCGCCGACTCCACAGTGTGATGTGCGCGATATTAGCCATGTATGGCGTGGAGAACTCCGCGATCGGTAGCCCTCCCATATACAGAATCCCATCCGGACTGATCATCTTTCTGATGAGCAGCAACATGTCGAACGGCGTCATCAAGTGCTCCAGGACGCCGTCCAATATCACCATGTCGGCCTTGGTTTTCGCCGCCAGGTTCGCATCGAAATAGCCGTCGCTTACATCCAACTTGTAAACGTCTCGGGCGTATCGCGCGTACGGCGCCAAGGGTTCGACACCGCTGACCGTGAAACCACGGTCGCGAAAGCTGGCAAGCAACGTTCCCTCGGCCGGTCCGACTTCGAAGATGCGTTTGCCAGGAAGGAGTCGTTCGAGGTCCATTAGCCGGAGCTGGTTCCACTTAAAAGCGGTGTCCATGCGCTTCTTTTTCAGATGCTTGCTGGGAACCTCGCCGGTGCGGTATCCCGTTTCGTCGGAACGTTGCACCTTTTCGTAGAATTTCTCGTACTCGGCCTGGTCGAAGATCGGGTACTGGAACAACACTGTGCAATGATTGCAAAAGTGATAGTCGACGCCGCCGGTGCGGCCCATCGCCTTGGTGAACTTTTCCAATGGTGCCTGGAACATGCGCCGCGTGTCTTCACTGCGGCAGACGTGACAGCGGGCGGTCATGCTCGGCTCCTCGGGGCGATTTTCACGGGGGGTGCGCTCATGTGTGCGGGTCTCAAGCAATGCCAATTCTGCTTTGCCGGCACTTATGTGGATGGACTGGGCTTGCGAAAGGAAACCAAGACGCACGCGGCCAGACAGTTCCAAGTGCGGGCCCATGGTGCGTTTGCGAATTGACGCTTCACGGCGCGGTGGGCACGGTACAACGGCACGGCTAAGTATCGTTCGACCGCGCGGATATTGTGCGGTGCGTGATAGGAATAATACGGCACGCAGGTAATATCCGCCGCGTGCAATTCTTCCACCCAATGCCGGTATTCAGCGACACCAAACTCGGTGCGCGTCATAGGAGTATCCACACCCTTGGTATTGCGACCCAATAAACGGTTGGTAACGTCCTTGAGCTGTCGAGGAGGGAGCTTCCAAGGGGCGAACAGGGCGTAGCTCACTATCATGCGCCGTTCCGGGATCGTCGGAACGACGACGTGAAAAGCCAGCCCTCCGGGACGCAACAGCCGAAATGTCTCGGCCAGCAGCGGTTGCGGATCATCGAAATGTTCCAATAGCCCGATGCTATAGATGCAGTCAAAGGAGTCTGACGGCAATCCAGTCTTGGTCGCATCGGCAGCGACAAACTGCGGGATGCGCAGCTTCTCGCGACGAAAATTCTGCTCGGCAAGCTTAAACGCTTGCGGAGCCAAGTCGAGCATGGTGACGTCGCAGCCCTCGGCAGCCAGATACATGCTCGTCGTACCGCGACCGGCCCCCATTTCTAAGCATTTGGCCGAGCGATTCTTGCCGAGCATCGACCACATGTCTTCGAAGTAGATCTTCTGATTCAGTTGCCTGAAACGTCGCGGCGTGCCGCGGGTGAAAAAGGACAGTTCGTCCGCCGGAACGTTTTCCCAGATTTGGTTCCACGCCTCGTACTCGCCTATGCCTTGGCTCGCGCTGGAAAGTTCTTCAGCCATTTGCCGTAACCTCCAAAGTCGCACGACAGCCGACTCGGGCTTCGTGTCGGCGATGCCCCAACAAGGAGCCGCCTGGCTCCTCTGCGAAGTGCGTTACCTTCGCGAAAAGAACGGATTGGTACGCAAGCTGACATGTAGCCCTAATCGCTCGTTCCCTGGCACGCCGCGCACGCGCCGGTGAAAGCCGAACGTGTTGGCTACGACAAACGTTCCGCGCGGGCAGGCGAGCGTGATCTCTTGCAATCCCAGGTCGTCGAGCTCTCGCTGGGATATGCGCCGCGAACCGGTATTCTGGCGACAACTCTCATCGTAGATATACGACAGCATTTTGCCGGACAATAAATGCGACCCTTTTACGAACACAAAGGGCGCGCACTCAGGTGTAACGTCCGTCAGGTACAGCCAACCTTTATGCGTCGTAAAAAAAATGTCGCTATGCAGGAAGGTCTCTGGATCTTCGACATCGAGCGGGCCCGACTGAACCAATCGTTCGAGGGCGCGGTAGGCCCGCCGATCGAAAGTATTGGGACGATGTTCGACGGCCTCGAAAATAGCGGGCAAGCGTGGGTCGCTATAGAACGCATCCAAGTCGGGGCGTAACGGGGCGAACTGTTCGGCGATCACGTTCAACGAATTGGGCCCGTGGCGGAACACCTTGATGTTTTTCTGCTCGCGGCTCCAGATCTCTTCGGCGCGACGCCGCAAGTCGTCCACGGTCGCCGTAGGTAGGAAGTTCGGGATGATGAGCAGTCCGTCACGCTCGAGTGTCTCCACGTCATCACGAACCGAGGTATCGACGTGTGCGCGCGGCGCACGCATCTTGTGCATCATGCGCGCCATGACTGTGCGCGCCACCTGGGCGCCAAGGCGATTCATCGTGCGACTGGGAATGGTCTTGTCGGCGGAGAAAAAGCGAGTCAACGACTTTGGGCCAGACGCCATAATTCATCCCTTGAGCAACGCGAGATTTCAAGCAACCTGGTTTCGATCCAGGCACAAAGAATGTGAATGTGGCTAGCCGCCAGTAGGTTGCCGGCTGCGAATCGCCAGGCGGGCCTGTTGATCGAGCCAGGCCGCGTCAGCCAGATTGGGCCGGAACAACCGTGCCTTGTGCGGCGCCACCAACCGGCGATACACGACCACGGCGGTGACCGCCGTCACAATATAACACCCCGACGAGGCAATCGCCGCGCCGACGGCACCGTAACGTGGTATCAGCACAAAGTACAACAAAGAACCTACCAGGCCACCAATTCCTGCCGTCGTGCCGGACAAATGCGGTTTGCCCACTCCTCCGAAATACTTCGTCAGAACCTTATGGACTGTCATGGCAACGGTCCCAGGCATTAGCAGCGCAAGCGGCACGGCCGTGGCAGCGTAGGCGTCGCCCAGGATGTACACGATACCAGGCGCCGCAAACACCACTGCGACGCCTGCTACCGCCAGTGTCCAAAAGACGACGCGGTTCATTCGTTCGATCAGCTCTTGCCGCTGCGCAACATCCTTCACCGCCGCGACCTTGTTGAAAAGCACATGCGCCAGGGAATCGGGCAGCATCCACAACATCTCAGCGAAGCTCACGGCCAGGGCATATGTGCCCAGAACTTCGGATTTGGCCACCATACCAAGGATCCACTGATCCAATCGAAGATTCGAATATCCCACGACGTCGCCCACCCATGCCTTCAGGCCGTATCGTGCTCCCTCTCGAAGAAACGTCGTGTTCCAGGCCAGCACAGGCCGGAATCGCCTGATCGATGCGATGGTGCTGGCGGTTAACAGCAGCACCTGATTGGTCACCATGCCGATGACCGCGCCGCGCAGGCCAAGCTGTGCCATGACGACAAGCAGTAATAGCATAGTTGAGGTGAGGATCGCGGTGGCGTAAGCAATGCGATTACTCGCCGAAAACCAAGAATCGCCTAACGCCACACGATTCAAGGTTAACGTCGCGCCCTGCATCGGTAGTGTGAGCAACACCAGCAACATCAAATGCGGAGGTGTTGCGGCTGCGGTTTCACCCAATAAATCGAAATACCACAGCAGGCCCAGCAGGCACGCTCCGACTGTTCCCTGCATAACACCCACAGTGACGCAGGTCAAAAAGATGTCGCGAACCGCGTAACGCTTGTTGGAGATGAAGTAGGTTACAGACGCGCCGAACCCGAACATCAATAGCGGCAGGGCAAATCCGCCCATCAGTACCAGAAATCCGTAAATGCCGCGATTTGCCGGCCCGAGAACGATTGCCACCAGAATACTGGTCAATATCGTGATCGGCAGCGTCAGCAACCGCGTCGTAAATATGTTCAGGCTGTTGCGCGCAGCGGTTGCTGGTGCCGCCGGGCGGGTTGTTGGTCCATCTTTGTGCAGCGATGGTTCGCTCAATGGTGCCTTGATATACCGCGTGGTTCGGCGTGTTAGATCGCAGCCTTCGCGGCCAGTAATGCGGTTAGTCGACTGGCCAGAAAACGCTCGGTCTTTTCCATCGATTCGCGAGTGCAGCCGCCGATGTGCGGTGTGATGATCAATCGCGGGTCGGCTTTCGCAAATTCTACCAGCGGATGCCCCCGCATGCCGGAAGCGTCTTCCTGGTACAGTACGTCGAGGGCGGCGCCGGCCAGACGTCTCGATTGCAGCGCGTCCAGTAGTGCCGCTTCATCGATCAATTCACCCCGCGACGTGTTGATGAACCAGCTGCCTGGCTGCATGGCTAGAAACTGCTCTCGACCGAAGAAGCCGTATGTGTCATCGCAGAGATTGACGTGCAACGTCACAATGTCGGCCTGAGCAAGCAGCTTCGCCAGAGGTACTTTCGTCAGGCCTGCGGCAAGCTCCTCGGGATCGATGTCCGGATCGTTGACCAGCACGCGCATGTCAAAAGCTTGCAGATAGCGTGCGACGATTTGACCGAGCCGACCATATCCTACCACTCCGACCGTTTTACCGTACAACTCGCGCCCTTGAAAAGCGTCGCGATTCCAATGGCCATCTTGCGTATTGGCGACGGCGCCCGGCAACTGGCGCAACAAGGCCAATAGCAGCGCGATGGTCAACTCAGCCGTGGCACGCACGTCTTTGAGGAACGCCGTTTCCCCTTTGAGCGAGACGACTTGGATTCCCCGCCGCTCGGCCTCCTTAAGATCGATGTGGTTTAGTCCCGTTGTAGGCGTGACGACATATTGAAGTCGGGTACCGGCGTCGAAGACTGGGGCGTCAATCCGATTCCGCAACCGCACCCACAGCACCTCGGCGTCGGCGATGGCCGCGAGCAGTCCCTCTCGATCGAGATCCGCTTCGACAACCTCAGCCACGTTCCGCAACGATTGCAGCGCCGTGGCCGAAAAGCCGTTTGACTCGGCCACCAGAATCTTCACCGGGCGGCTCCCGCGTGGCCGGCCCGATTTTCCAGCAAACGTTCGACCAGGAACAGATCGAACGGCGTGTCAATGTTGCACGAGCGCTCGATCGGCATCAGCCAGGCGCGGCAGTCGCGCCCTTTGAGCGAGTTTTGCACCATCACGACGTCGCGGCGCGCCACGTATACCGACCCGTCACGCAAGTACAGCTTGGCCAGGTCTTGCCGTCTCTGCCCCTCAAAGGCTTCGGCGAACGGTGGGTCGGTCACGCGCCCTTCGGCGTCGATGAATTTCATGCGCGCCGGATGCCGTTCTCCCACGTCGACAAACGAGATCACCGAGTCCGCGTTCGTTCGCTCGAGCAACTCAATGGCACCGTCGATATCTTCGGTGACGCGGAGAGGGTTTGTAGGTTGCAATGTGAAGACCGCATCGTAGCGATCCCCGTTGTCTTCCAATCGTCGGATCACATCTTGGATAACCGGCAGCGAAGGCGTGTCATCCCGCGCAAGTTCGGCGGGGCGCATAAAGGGGACTTCTAGACCACATGCTCGTCCCACTTGGGCAATCTCTTCGTCATCTGTCGAAAGCACCACGCGGGCTAGGTGGCGGGCCGCCAAAGCCACCTCGGCGGTGTAGGCTAGCAGCGGTTTCCCGGCAACGGGCGCTGTGTTCTTGCGCGGAATCCCCTTGGATCCACCGCGCGCTGTCACGATGCCAAGTACCCGCAACATGTAAGGTCTGCGATCGGCTGCTAGTCGTTAATGAAGTGCAATCGCTTTTGGACATACGGCGTCAGGCCCGCCAGTCCGGCGGCAATACGCTCGGCAACGTATCCATCGCCATACAGGGTGCTCGGTGCGTATCGTCCATGGGCCAGGTGCTTGCGGGCTGCCGCCTCGATTGCGTCGCCGACCGGATCAGTCGGCGTGACGTGGACATCGTGCTCGCGCCCCCCTTGGCGATGACCGACCAGCACGACCGGCGTTCCGAAGTAGCCGGCGTCACGCACAAAGCTGCTCGAATTGCCGATCGCGCAGGCTGCGTTGGACAGCACCTTCAGGTACTTCTCGGGGGTCAAGTTCGTAAGCGTGCGCAGCCAACTGGGCTGGCGACGCTCGCGAAATACGCGGATCGCTTTACTAATATGATCCGAACCTGCATCGATGTTCGGCCACAGCAAAACCGTTTGAATTTGCAAACGATTTAAGGCGTCGAGCAGGGCGTCCATCTGGCCGCGCTCACCGCCGAATTCGGTCGTCGTGGGATGAAACAGGACCAGCAAAAACGGTTTTTTAACGTCGATCGTCGCTCCACCACCGCGACTATTAATCACGTCAGGGTCGAGCGTGCGGTCGAATACTCGGGCGATGTCGCTCGAGGGACAGCCGGTGCCAAGGATCGTGTCGGGGCGCTCCCCCATCCGCACGAGATAATCCGCAGAGCGTTTCGTGCTGGGAAAGTGGAAGTGGGCGAACTTCGTAATCGCATGTCGGGCGCTTTCGTCGATCGAGCCCGACACTTCTCCTCCCTGAACATGGATGATGCACAGATTCATGTAGGCCGCGGCGATGGTGGCTGCCAGAGCCTCATAACGATCGCCGATAAGCAGTACCACGTCCGGCTTCAGGCGTTGGAATTCGCTGGTGAACTCGACCATGCCGAACCCTATGCTTTTGGCCATCGTGGTCGGTGTTGATCCTTCCAACTCCATGTAGACTTCGCCATCGACGCGGAATCCATCCTCGCGCACGACGTCGACAGGCTGCTGAAATCGTTCCAGCACCATCGTGCCAGAACAGATTACCTGCAGATCGAGCTCGGGCCGCTCGACGATGGCTTGCATCACAGGCTTTAGTCGACCGTAATTTGCGCGGTCGACGAGCACGACGCAGACTTTGCGGCGTTTGGGGTTACTCAAAATCGTCCTCTGACAAAAGTGTGTCCGGCGCGATAGCGCGCTTGGTTCGTGTGCCAATCACGCTCTGATACTTGCTGGCAGGAATGCCAGTCCCCGGCTTCTTGAATGCCAGGTCGTCGGCCGTGATGCGATGGCCGACAGGCAATGGCCGCGCGGTCACGACACTTTTACCGAAAGTCCGTCGGACCGAAGCGAGGTCTGCCGCGATGGCTTGCTTGTCGATGGGATGTGCAAGCGCCGTCTCGATAAATCGCACTCCCTCGGCCAGTTGTCGCAGCTCGTCGGTCGTGAGCGATGCCGGCACGTCGGGCCCGAAGCACTCTCGCGAGAATACGACGTGTACCTCGAGCATGGTGGCGCCAAGCGTAACGGCCGCCAGTCCGGCATATATTTTGCCCGAGTGGTCAGATAGACCGACCGGACAACCGTAGCGCTCGCGTAGTTCATTGAGGACGTTGAGGCCGACCTTTTCGGCCGGGCAGGGGTAGGCCGTCGTGCATTGCAGAACGGCCACCGGCGCACCGGCATCGCGAACGCAACGGACGGCCGCGTCGAGGTCTTCCCAGGAGGAAAGACCACTGGAAAGCAGTACTGGCCGCTGGGTTTTGGCCATCCGCTCGAGCATCGGCAGGCTGCCGATTTCGCCCGCGCCCACCTTCCAGGCGGTCATCTCCAACTCGTCGAGCATTTCGACCGCAGCCAGGGAAAAGGCCGACGACAGAAAGATCAGTCCGCGCTCGGTTGCATGTTGGGCCAATCCGCGCCATTGGTCCGGGGTGAATTCCATCCGCTTCCAATACTCGTAGCGGGTAGCATCCTGCGGCGAGAACTTGACGCGGAATTGCTCGGCCGGCGTCGACTCGGCCGCGGCGATGTGCGTCTGGAATTTGACTGCACCGACGCCCGTGCCGGCCACGGCATCGATGTAGGCATGCGCCGTACCGAGGCTGCCATCGTGCGCCTGGCCAATTTCAGCGATGAGAAACGCCGGATGGCCTTGGCCGACGGGCGTTGTGCCAATGCGAAATGTCGAGGGCAAATTGAACACGGATGGGCGAGAGATGCGACGCGAGCTGCCGGCGTGTCGTGGTTGTTACTGTTTGGCTCGCGCCGCACGCATCCGATGTGCCGGCAGCGTTAGATTGATTCTGTCGAACGGTAACCGATCCTAGTTACCGCGGTTGCGTAGGCTAGAGCGCTAATTGAGCAATTCAAGTTGGCAATCGTCGACCAGGACGCTTGCCCCGCGCTGTAAGAAGTTGACGGCCACGAGCAATCGAGTCTCGTTGGCGCGGCGAAGGACAATTCCTTCGAATCCCATCAAGGCCCCCGAGCGAATGCGCACCGGCTGACCGGGCTCGAGACGGGCCTCCGGCGTTAACGGCTCACCCGTGGCAATCAGGCGGTGGATCGCGCGCAAGTCGTTGGTTAACTGCGCGCCGTCAGGTACATCAAGACAGCGAGACACGCAATTGGTGGTCATCGCGACATGCCGCTGTGCTCCAGTGCCATAGAGAAACACATAGCCGGCGAATAGAGGCACCTGCGACACGCGCACGCGCCCCGACGGCGACCGAATACGCTTGGCCACGACGGGGGCATAGAAGGGAGTCTCTTGAGCGTGCAACCGCCGCATCAGCTGCTTCTCTTGACGCGCGAGGCTATATAACGCCCACCAGCGTGCCTCGGGCTCTGCACAGGCCTCGGCACGGTCGAACAAGTCGGCCGGATACAGGCTCGGTTCAGGGGCCAGGATAGGCATACGAAATCACTTCCAGGGGTCGGCTGTCGCGTGGCACGCTTGTCGCGATTCGCGGGCGATCGGGCGCTTCAATCGAGATTATAGGCAAGTGACGCGTAGGCCTGGACGAATGGTCTACGGCCACTGACAATGCAATAGTGGTGTGAGGGTTCCATCGGCGCGCACTCCGTTCCCATGGGTGACATGGGTCCCCTTCGCGGCGCCGACACTAATACTGTGTATGCTTCGCCCCACTAACGAACTTCACCGCAGGCGAACCCAAGACCTGACATGCACGGGAATCTGCTGGAACTTCAATGCTAGCTTAGATTACCGTCTCGGGCGTTGCCGCTGCACGGGTGGCCTCAGTCGGGCCTCGACCGCCGGTAACCCCCGGAGAATTGACGACCGAGGCCGGCGGGTTTGCGGGTGAAGTGTGGGATTTCTAGCTTTTAGACTACACATCAAAAACAACGTTGTCGATGGCCCGCAAACGTGTTCACGACCCTGACTGCGACACCTGCGGACGATCGCAGCGATGGCACACATTTGCGGGCTTTCTCCGTGCGTGCGCCCCTCTGGTGGCGGCTGACTGTACCCCCCCAAAAACAAGCCGTCACACGCGCCCAGGCAACACGGGAACTGTGAAAGTACGCCGATCCACTTCACCTGGCGTTGATGGACGTAAACGTACTGATCGCAGGTATGGTTCCGAATGAAGCGAATAGCGCGGATGTACTGGATCGTGCGCGCCGTCGGCTGGGAGAACGTACCGCGCCGGGCCTGGCACATTGTCATGGGCCGATTGGGGCTCGACGCCAGCGAAAAGCTGAAAGACGAAGCCCGGGAGGGCCTCGTCGAACGCGAGTTCATTGCCGGGTATTCGCCGGCCGCGGCGCTTGAATGCTGGCGGACCCGCGCCGATCGGTTCTTCACGGGGCCACGCCAGGCTGCCCAGATACAGCCGGCTCTGACGCAGGTCGCCGACGACGAACGTTGGCAACACAGAGTGCGCGATCTAGTCGATGCCCTGCCGCGCGGCCAAATGCTGTATTTCAATCACCAGTCGTTAAATGTGGGCTGGCCGGTCGATTTCAATCACGACCCCATTCACGATATAAATTGGCCCACCGGTTGGTCGCGGCACGGATATCGGCCGTTTGATAAACGCTATAAGGACCTCAAGTGCGTGTGGGAGGCTTCTCGTTTTCAAACGGCTTTTTTGCTAGCACGCGATGTGGTGCGCCACCCCGCCTCGCCGACCGGCGAGCTGTTTTGGCAGTTGTTGGCTGACTGGGACCGGCAGAATCCGTTCGCTGCATCGGCCGGCTGGGCTTGTGGCCAGGAAGCCACTTTCCGGCTCATGGCGTGGCTTTTCGCGGCCTGCGCTTTCGTCGACGCCCCCGAGGCCCGCGCGGAACGCTACCACCGGCTAAGTGAACTGGCCTGTCTGTCTGGTCGGCTGATCGAGCGTAATATCGTCTACGCCCGCAGTCAGAAGAATAATCATGCCATCAGCGAGGCTGCGGGACTGTGGACGCTCGGTCTGATGTTTCCCGAGTTGCGCCGGGCAGCCCAGTGGCGCGAGCGCGGCCGCCGCGTACTTTGCGAGGAAATCGAGCGGCAGATTTATCCCGACGGCTCGTACATCCAACACAGCACGAATTACCATCGCGTCATGATGGACGACGTTCTGTGGGCCATCAGATTGGGAACGTTGCATGGCGACCCTCTCACCGAGTTGCACGCCCCGCTTTCGAAGGCGCTGGTGTGGCTCTCTGCGATGATCGAGCCTCGCACCGGCCGCGTACCCAACTATGGGGCCAATGACGGTGCCGTGGTGCTACCGCTGACGACGTGCGACTACGTCGACTTTCGGCCGGTAGCCCAGGCAGCTAATTACGTGCTGCACGGCACTCGCCTTTACCCTCCCGGGCCATGGGACGAAGAAATGCTCTGGCTGTGCGGGCCAGAATCGTTATCGGCGCGGCAAGCCGAGAAGGCCCGGCCGTCGCCATTTGAAGCACCGAGTGGCGGCTATTACACCCTCAGCGGTCCGCGCTCGTGGCTTTTTACGCGCATTCATTCGTTTCGCGATCGGCCGAACCAGGCTGATATGTTGCACGTTGATTTGTGGTACGACGGCGCGAACGTGTTGCGCGACGGTGGCAGCTTTCACTACGATACCGATCCGCCGTGGCAACACTTTTTCGAATCGACGGCCGGCCACAACACGGTCGAGGTGGACGGCCAGGACCAGATGCAGCGCGGTCCCAGCTTTTTGTGGTTCCGCTGGACGCAGTCCCTGCTGCTGGCGTCGGAGCGCTCATTGGACGGTCGAGTCGGTTTTCTTGCGGGCGAGCACTATGGCTATCGCCGGCTGACGGGACGCGTGGTGCATCGGCGTTCGATCGTCAGAATCCTCGATACATACATAATTGTCGACGATCTCTTAGGGAGTGACGAACACGAGTTGGCCCTACGTTGGCGACTGGCGCCGGCCGAGTGGCAAGATCGTTCCGGAGCCTGGCAGGCCGAGATCGAAGGGCAGCAGCTGGTCCTACGCGTTGTTGCGCCGGCTGGTTTTGCAACCCGCCTTTACCGTGGTGAGGAGGGGGCCGCGCCCGAAGGATGGGAATCGCTCTACTACGCCGACAAGCAGCCAGTGCCGACGATCGTAACGCGAGGACAGGCTTCGTTGCCCGTCAGAATGGTGACCGTTGTGGGCCCAGCGGGCGCCGGTATTACTGTTCCTAGCCTCGATGAACCGGCAGGAGAGAATCCCGTGCGCGTCACGGGAATTAGCGATCGCGCCCTGGCCAGCGAAGTTGCCCGGCTGTCAGGCGGATTAGTCCAGCCCGCCTAGATTGCCCGGCGGGGCTGCCAATCCTACGTGCCGATGTTTACACGGGTGTGCTCGGCCGCGGCCTCTTCGGCGGCAAAAGAGGCTTCCGTAACGTTCCACAATTCGACAGGCTCGATGAGCGGTGAGCCCCCTTGAGCCACGCGCTCGACGAATGCCGCGACTTCGGCCTGGTGACCCTTGTCCTGCTGAAACAGGTTGAGCCGCTTGAATCCTGGCCAGCCGAATCCACGCAGTTGACGAAAGTTATTCAGTTCCAACGAGCGGCCCTGGCAAAAGACCGTGATCATTTCCTTGGGATACGAACGGTGACCATTGGCCAGATAATGGATATTCGCTAGCGAGCCGTCGGCCAGCGACAGGGAGATCGTCATATGGTCGCTCGTCGTGTTCGATACCTGCGGCACGCCCAATGTGACCGCTTGCACTGTCGTGATCGGCGAGCCGACCAGGTAGCTTGCCAAATCGATCCAATGGCAGCCTTCGCCAATGATGCGACCCCCTGTGATTACCGGGTCCTGGATCCAATGATTGTGCGGTATGGCGCCGGCGTTGATGAGCATGTTCATGACCGCCGGTTGCGACCGGGTGGCCAGCAGATCGTGAACCTTTACCGCTTGTGGCGCGAAGCGACGATTGAATCCCACGGTCAATTGCAGGCCGCGGCTGGCGGCGTATGCTTCTTGCACTCGATGCAAATCGCCCCGCGTGAGGGCCAGCGGCTTTTCGACAAACACGTGCTTGCCGGCTGCCAGCGCATCGATCACCATCTGGGCGTGCAAATTGGGGCGCACCGTGATGAACACGGCGTTAATATTTTTGTCGTCCAGAATGGTGCGGTAATCAGTGGTGCTCGATTCGCATTTGTATTTGCGCGCGGCATGGGCCGCGGTCACGCCGCCGGCACTAGCGATACAAACCAGTCGCGCTCCGGTCTTGGCCAATGCTGGCAGCAATGTACGCTTGGTGATGGCTCCGGCGCCGATGACGCCCACCCTCACCTGACCGGCGCCACTCGTCACCTGGGGCACCGTGGTGGTGCGAACAATGCGGCTCGTCAACGGCTCGACCGCCGGATACTCGAGCACAACGCCCAATTGTGCCCGATCGCTGGACAGCAACTCATAGGCCTTGGCCGCCTCGGCATGAGGAATGCGCTTTGTTATCAAACGGTCGACGTCGAGACGGCCATTGGCCATCATCGCCAGAACGGACTCGATATTGCGCTGCTCGGTCCATCGGACGAATGCGTAAGGATAGTCAACTCCTTGTTCTTCGTATTGCGTATCGTAGCGCCCCGGCCCGTACGAACAGGAGACTTGGAAGGAGAGCTCTTTGTCGTAGAACTCGGCCCGATTTAGCTCCATGTTGACGACACCGACGAGTACGATCCGACCACGTTTGCGCGACATGCGCGCGGCCTGACTGAGGATATCGTCGTCGCGGGCAGAGGCGGTCACCAGCACGGCATCGACACCGTGTCCCCCGGTTTGTGCTATCGCCGCCGCAATGGGATCGCCTGCCACATCGATCGGAATGGCGCCGCAAGCGCGTGCCAGCTCTCGACGACGAGGGTCAGGATCGATTCCCAATACGCGGGCGCCCGATTGCACGAGCAATTGCGCTGCCAATAGTCCGATCAGACCCAATCCGAAGACGGCCACGGTTTCGCCCATTTCGGGTCGAAGCAGCCGAATACCTTGCATGCCGATCGATCCTAACACCGCGAAGCTGGCTTGCTCGTCACTGACTCCGTCGGGGATTTTCGCGCACAAGTTCACCGGACGGCAAACCATCTCGGCATGGCTGCCGTTGCTCGCGACGCGATCGCCGGCCGCGAAATGGGTGACGCCCGGGCCAACTTCGACGACGATGCCGGCATTGGAGTAGCCCAGCGGCATTGGCTCGTCCAGCCTGGTAAAGACGGTCTCCATCGTGGTCATGAGCCCCTCTGTCCGGACCTTGTCCCAGACCTGCTTTACACGCTCGGGACTCTGAATCGCCTTGGAAATCAGACTGGATTGACCAAACTCCACGAGTGCACGTTCGGTGCCCGCCGAGATAAGGCTGGCGCGCGTTTGGATTAACAACTGCCCGCGGCCAGCCGTGGGGCAGGGGACGTCCAGCAGTTCCAGAACGCCAGAGCCAAAGTTTTGCACGACTTGTTTCACGAGGATCTCAGTCCCATTTGAAGGGGGCGATGCTTGATGTCGATGCTGTGTTCGTTTTCCGTACGGTAGGGCGCCAGAGCCGTTAGCGCCATACACCGCGCGTATCGATGACGACCTTTTCTTGCAAGACTTTGCGTGAAATGTCGCGGAACTGCCGATGATCGGTCAGCAGCACGAGCAATTGACTTTGTTGTAGGACATCGGTAAGGGGGTGCAACGGAAACTCAGTAAAACGCTTCGACGAGACGTAGGGGTCGCAGGCCATGACCTCGCCCAGGTTCAGCTTGCGCAGGTCGCGCACGATCTCAAGCGAAGGGCTTTCGCGCAGGTCGTCCACGTCCGCCTTGTAGGTCAGGCCCAGGCAGCCGATCTTGGGGGCGTGAAACTGCCGGGCCAATTTCGCCACGTGCTCGACGACGTGATGCGGCTTGGCGTCATTGACTTCTCGGGCCGTACGAATCAGCGGGGTGTATTGCGGAGCTGCGTGAACCAGGAACCAAGGATCGACACTAATGCAGTGCCCACCGACACCCGGGCCGGGCGACAGGATGTTCACGCGTGGATGCCGATTGGCCAGTGAAATCAGCTCCCAGGGGTCAATCTCGAGATGGTCGGCCAGGATCGACAACTCATTGGCGAAGGCAATGTTTACGTCGCGGTAGGAATTCTCGACTAGCTTCGTGACTTCAGCCGTTTTGGCGCTAGTGGCGTATACGTCACCATTGACGAAGGTCTCGTAGAACTCCTTCGCGCGTCGCGAGCAGGCTGGCGTGATGCCACCGACAACGCGGTCGTTCTGTACGGCTTCGAGTAGGATCCGACCGGGAAGGACACGCTCTGGACAATGCGCCACGTACACATCACGCCCAGGGGCCAACCCATCCGGCACTGCGTAGCGCAATACGATATCGTCGGTCGTCAGCGGGGGACTTGTGGATTCCAGAATGATCAGATTGCCGGCCCGCACGTGGGAGCGAATGGCGCGCGATGCTTGTTCTACGAATGACAGATCGGGCGAGTGGTCGGGGTTGATGGGCGTGGGGACGCAAATGATGAAGATGTCAGCGGGCTGGGGCTCGAGCCCGGCCTTCAACTGACCGCTGTTCACAGCCGAGCGCACGAGGATATCCAGGTCCGGTTCTTCGATGTGAATCTGGCCCCGGTTGATTGTCTCGACAACCTCAGGTCGCACATCGACGCCGAAGACGTGGTATCCCTTATTGGCCAAAATGCTTGCCGTGGGGAGGCCGATGTAGCCCAGTCCCATTACGCAAACTTTTGTTTCTGCCGGCACAAACGTGCGGGGGCCACGGGATTCGCGGCTCTGATCGGAACTCATTTTTGCCAGCCTTGCTTCAACATGATGTCCACAATGCGGCCGGCCGCCTGGCCGTCGCCATAAGGGTTCTGATCGAGCTGCCTCCGTGCATACTCCTGAGGGTCGGTTAACAGCCGGGTCAGCGACGCCACGATCCGTTCGACGCTGGTGCCGACCAGCTCGACGGCGCCGGCATCCAGGGCTTCAGGCCGCTCGGTCGTCTCGCGCATTACCAGGATCGGTTTACGAAGCGACGGCGCCTCTTCCTGCACGCCGCCGGAATCGGTGAGGATTACGGTCGAGCGATCCATCAACCACACAAATTCCGGGTAGGGTGCCGGTTCGGTCAAGTGTACGTTAGCCTTATCCCCCAGCAGGTCGCGGACCGGCTGCTGCACATTGGGGTTCAAATGTACCGGATAAACAAACTGCACATCCGGAAATCGGTCTGCCAGCGCGCCGATGGCCTGACATATATCTTGAAATCCCTGGCCAAAGTTCTCGCGTCGATGCCCCGTGATCAGCACCATGCGATGGTTGCCCAGCGCGGCATACTTGTCACGCCAGCGTGCGCCTCCGGCCCGTTCCCGCTCGACGGCCCACAGCAGGGCATCGATCACCGTGTTGCCCGTGACAAAGATGCTCGTCGCGGGCACCTGCTCGGCCCGAAGGTTTTCGGCCGATCGCTCTGTGGGCGCGCAATGTACCGTCGTGACAATGCTAGCCACGCGGCGGTTCATTTCCTCGGGCCAGGGGGCCTGCAGGTTACCCGTCCGCAAGCCGGCCTCGACATGCACGAACGGCAGGCGACGATAAAAGGCTGCTAGCGCCGCGACCATGACCGTTGTGGTATCGCCCTGAGCGACAACACAATCGGGCTGGAATTGCGCGAGCGCTCCATCAAGACCCTGAAAGCACCGCGCCGTCAATTCGGCGAGCGTTTGATTGGGCTGCATGAGTGCCAGATCAAGATCTGCCGTCAGCCCAAAGTAATCGGTCACCTGGGCTAGCATTTCGCGATGCTGCCCCGTGAGGCAGACGATTGGCTCGATTTGCTCCTTGCGGCGCAAGCATTCATGCACTACCGGAGCCATTTTGATGGCCTCGGGACGCGTGCCAAAGATCAAGAGGGGGCGAAGTCGGCGCACGCTAAACCCTATGTGCCGGCACGCCAAGAACCGTTTCCCCGGCGGCAACGTGCCGCAGCACAACGCTGCCAGCGCCGATGCGGGCGAAGGCGCCGACGTGCCCTCGCGGCAATACAACCGCGTGCGAGCCCATGAAAACCGCCTCTTCGATGACGACGGCCCCGGTGATGTCGGTGTGACTGTTGAGCGTCGAGAACGAACCGACGCGTGAGTCGTGTCCTACGGTTACCTTCAGATTCAGATGGACATGGTCGCCGATTGTGACATTGGTCGTCAAAGCGGCATGAGGACAGAGAATTGAACCGACGCCGATTTTGCAGTGGGAGCCGATGATGGCCATGGGGTGAATTATGGTGGCAAACTGTGCGCGGCCCTTGAGCTTGTCGACGATCTGCATCTTCACGCGTGGCTCGCAGATCGCGACAAACACCCGATCCTGCGATTCGAAACGGTGCGAGTCGACGTTTCCTACGACGCGCAGGTCGCTGGGGAAGTCCCCCAGGGCGTCGGGCCGGTCATCGAGAAAGCCAACCAGGTCAAAATCGCCAGCGGATTGACAGAAATCCCTGGCCCAGGCGGCGACTTCGCGCCCGAAACCTCCGGCTCCGGCGATATAGAGGCGTTTCTTTTCCATAGCAGTACTTTAGTGGGCCGAATAGCCTCCGTCGACCGTCAGGCAACTTCCGGTAATCCAACGGGACGCATCGGACAGCAGGAAGACGATAGCGCCGGCCACATCGGCCGGCTGCCCCAAACCCAGCGGATGCATTTGTTCGATGGCTTGTACCTGGTCGGCGGCCATTGTAGCGCGATAATCGCTGGCCATCTTAGTCTCGACCATGCCGGGCAGCACGGCATTCACGCGAATGCGTGCGGTGGCCAGTTCCAACGCCGCGGTTCGCGCGAGTCCTGTCAGCGCGGCTTTCGACGCGCAATAGGCCGCCAGTCCGGCGGCCCCTAGCATGCTCACGACCGAACCGATCAGGACAACCGAACATCCCTGGGGGCTACTCACGCCCCGCCGCGAGGCCGCCTTTAGGAGCAGGGCCGCACTGACCGTGTTCGTACGATACTGACTCAGAAAGTCGTCGGCCTTGGCTACTCGCAGCGGCGTCGAACGCAGCACGCCGGCCGAATGAACTAATCCAGACAGCGGACCGATCTCGGCCGTCAAGTCTTGCAGCATTGGGGGCAGGACATCGGCGTCGTCCAAGTCGGCCACGCGCACCACGTGGCCGTCACCGGCAAGGGAGCCGAGTGTCTGTTGCAGCCGCTGTTCGTCGCGACCTAAGCAGATCAGTGTGGCGCCGAGTTGGGCACACATTTGCGCCGCTGCCCGTCCGATGCCCGAGGAAGCGCCTGTTACCAGCACTCGCTTTCCTTCCAGGCTGAATGGATTGACGATCATGCGAACTGTTTGGTGCGGCCTGGGAAAGTCTGGAAGCGCGGTGGGGCCGAAATGAAAGCCGTCACTCCCTCGCGCTCGATGAGCATGGGACGAGTCATCGTCTGACAACAGGCGGGTTAGGATTGACCATCGACCAGTTGCAGCAGGTCGCTCACGCGCTGGCATTTTCGCAGCGCATCGACATTAATCCGACGGTTGAAATATTCGTCGACTAGGGCAATGACGGACAGTTGTCCCACGGAGTCCCAGCCCTCAAGGTCGGCAAGCACGGTGCTTTCCTGGACCGAGGCTTGATTTTCGTTAAGGGCCTCGGCGAGTCTACGGACGAACTCAGTGTCAGAAGCCGGCATGGTTTCCTCTCAACTGCCCACGGCGCCGGTCTGCTGGCCGGTGACTGCGCATGGTCTTTGCCCGATGAATTAGTCTACAACAGGATATGTTACAACTGGCACTCTGACGATCCGGTCTCTTGTCCCGGCGGTCGCAAGCCGGACTGCGAACAATCCGGATAGTGGAAATCGTAGGCGAGGCCCAGCGGCACGAACTGGGGCTGCTCGTCTTGGGCACTCGGTCGACAATAACCTTTTTGTCGCATTGTGAGCGGAAATCAGCAGTCTCAGAGTCGAGGTTTATGCGGATCTTGATTCGTCGGCAACAATGATCACCGGTGGCAGGCAGACCGGTCCGCATTCCAACACTGCGGCACCCCAGGCAAAACCAGCTCCGAAGCCGGCCAACAACAGCCGCTGCCGCGCCGGCGCAAGCGACTCGCGAAGCTCGGTGGTGATGGCCAGCGGTATCGAGGCCGAACTGGTATTTCCGTAGTCTGTCAATCCAATGGCCACGCGCTCCGGCGGTAGCCGCAGTCGCTTGGTCAGGTGGCCAAGCATGAAGCGGTTGGCCTGATGGAACACAAAGGCATCAATGTCAGTCACGGTCCTTTCCGCCGCGGTAAGGATCGACTGCACGAGGCGGGGCACTTCGCGCAGCACGAAGGTGAAGACCTCACCGCCGTCCATAAACACGTCTTCTGCACTGCGGAAGTTGCCGCCCGATTGTTCGACGCGTTCGCTGGTCTGAGGTGAGTGTGGCTGACGGAATGCGCCGGCGGGTACCACCAAGCAGCCGCGACCGCTGCCGTCCGTGCCGAATTCGAAGTGCATGTTCGCTGCACCCGCCGAGAATTCCAACGCTGTGGCCGTGCCGGCGTCGCCAAACAAGCTCGTTACGGTCCGATCACGCGGCGCAACCAGGCGGCTCATCGTGTCACCGACCAGCACCAGCACGCGGCCACATCCGCCGCGCGCCAACTGACTGCCGATCCACAATCCATACACATAGCCAGCACAACCTTGATTCACGTCGAACGCAGCGCAGCCGCGCGACAGACCTAACCTGTCTTGCAGCACGCAGGCGGTGGCGGGCATGAAGTAATCGGGCGTTTGTGAAACAAAAATCACCGCGTCGATCGATTCCTGTTCCCAGCCAAGATCCTTGAGCAGGCGATCTGCCGCGGCGTAGCACAGGTCAGAAGTACAGGTCGATGCACTCGCCACGTGACGCTTGCGCACCCCAATATTCTGGCTAATGCGCTCGATCTCGGTGGCGCCGAAGATCTGCGCGTCATCTTCCAGCGTACGTACCCGCTCGGGCACAGCGCTGGCGATGCCCGCGATGCGCACTTGTTTGACGGTTCCGCTAGCCATTGCTGCGATCAGCTCTTTCCTGCCTGATCAATCGGCGCCGAGGATATTGAGTGGCCAGCCGACAACGATGCAAACGATGAGGACCACGAATTTCAGGTTGTCTCGTGTGCTACGGGACTTTCGGCCGTGGGGCGCATTTTCTTGAAGCGTGCTCCATGCTGCGGCGAGGCAACAACTCGGACCTTGACCGGAACTTTGAACAATTCCAGCCGGGCGCGGCAGTGCTGCTTCAGCCGCCGGGCGAAAGTTGCCTGGTCTTCGGCTGCGTGCAGCGTGACATTGACGCACACAATCTGGCCGGTTATCGCATTGCGCTCGCCGTAGACTGTAGCGTCGGCCACGCCATTCATCTCTTGAACCACGCTTTCGACTTCCGCAGGGTAGACCTTCTGACCGCCGACGTTGATCATCTCGCTTTTGCGCCCGAGAATGCGCAAATATTCTCCATCGACGAGAACTTCGTCCCCGGTTTTGAACCAGCCGTCAACCGTGAACGGGCTGGCCGCGTTCAAATAGCCGAGCATGCTGGAGCGGGCTTTGATTTCCAGCAGACCATCGACGACGCGGGTTTCAAATCCCTCGCCGCCAATTTTTACCCACAATGAGTCCGAACTCTTCGATTTGGATCGCAAAATGCCGACTTCCGACAGTCCATAGGTCTGGACCAGCCGAATCTCGGGGAACAGCCCGTGAAATCGCTGCAGCGTGCTCTCTGGCATTGGCTCCGTCCCATAGGTGACCGTTCGGAGGGACGACAAGTCGTGCCGTTTGTGGGCCTCGCTCATCAAAACCATGGTCAGGAATGTCGGCGAGGTAGGCAGCAGCTCGACGCGATGTCGCTCGACGGCGCGTAGCACTCCGTCCGGCGTGCGAACTTCGACCGTTATCAGGCAGCCACCGTTGGCAAGCGTGTAGAGCATCGTATTGATGCCGCCGATATGGTCGTAGAGGAGAAAGGAGATTGTCCGCAACCGATGACGCGGAACACGAAACTTCTCAAGTATGTTGACCATATCGTGGACGGCGGCCTTGCTCTTGCCGGTTGACCCGGACGAGAACAATACCAGCCCCGGATGCCCCTTATCGCGTAAGCGGGCTAGAAACTCGTGCGTTGCCTGGTTCTCGCGTCGTGTGATCGCGACCTGGTCACACGAGTCGACCGCGACAATCCATTCCACTTCGGCAATATCCAGTAGTTCGCCCCGTTGTGCCGCCAGGCTGGAAGTAAGCGGTACAAGAACGCAACCACGTTCGACAAGCGACAGAAAAAGTGCTACTGCATTCGGCGAAAAATCAGCCTCGACCGCGACAACCGCACCGGCTGGGAGTGCTTGCTCATCGAGAGTCTTGCGCCAAAAGTCGATGCGTTCGATAAGCCAGCCATAGCTGTAAGCCTGATCATGCCAGACGAGGGCGTCTGTATCGTGCCGGGCGGCAAAGGCATCGAGCAGGAACTGGATCGGCATTACACGCCCCCGAGAAACACAGTTTGCCCGGTCACAAAATCGCTTTCCGGACGCAGAAAGAAATCGATGACATTGATCACGTCCCGGATTTCACCGTAGCGGTGGATCGCCTGCCTGGCGATCAGGGCGTCGAGCTTATCCTCCGGCACGCCGGCGATCAGACCGGTGCGGATGGGCGTGGGACCAATTGCGTTCACCGTAATACCGAAGTCGGCCAGCTCACGGGCCAAGGTTTGGGTCAGCGACATCACGGCCGCCTTCGATGCCGCGTAGATTGCCTCCCCTTCTAGCTTGAGCGGAGTGGCCACGGTCGCAAAGTTGACGATCCGCCCGAACCGGCGGCGCTGCATCAGCTTGGCGGCCTCGCGGCAAAATAGGAATGTCCCCGCGACGTTGGTGCGCAACACGTCATGTACGCTCGTCATGGGGGTCGTCAACAAATGGTTCATGCTGGCGATGCCCGCATTGTTGATCAGCCCGTCCAACCGCCCAAATTGCTTGCGGATTTCGCTAAACATCGGCTTGACGGTCGCCTCGTCGGCGATGTCTAAGCAAAAGTGGCGGTAGTTACCTGCGGGCGCCGGCACGTCGCTGCGGCTACAACCCACGACCTGGTAGTCTTCGGCCGCGAAGTGCGCGGCCAATTGCCGCCCAATGCCTTGGCTCGTACCGGTAATCAGTAGAACCGGAAGGTCAGGCATGGACGCCGTTTTTCAATAGATCGTTGATGTAATCGCGCAGAGTCTGGACCGTGCGAAAGGGACTACGGCTGTAGGACATGGCCTTCTCGTCGGCCAGCGTCAGGGAAACTCCGAATTCATCTTCGATGCGCTGTTCGAGCGCTACGACCAGATTAACCAAACCGAACGAATCGAGACTGCCCGATTCTCCCAAGAGCACGGCGTCCTCGCGTTTGGGCACCCGCGCCCCTTCGGGCAGGAGTTCATTCACCTCGTCGATCGCATCCCAGATAAGAGCGGTAATTCGATCTTGATTCTGCATCGAGCGCCTAAGTCAAATCTTGCGGTTGTTATTCGAGCGGAGCCCGCTAGCATCGTCGTAGCGGAGTCCGCGAGCGGACGAGTGGTGGTAGGACGAACACGGTTGCCACATTTGCACTGCCATGTGGCAACCAAGTACGAGTCCATGCGCGCTAGCCGTAGTCGACCGTCGTCGAAGCATTTTTTTCGTGCAGAGTGCGAATGACGCGCGCTGGACACCCGACGGCCACAACGTTATCGGGCAAGTCTAACGTCACCGCGGCCCCCGCTCCGACAATGCTCCAAGCACCGATCTGCACGTTAGGCAGCACGACAGCGCCAACCCCCAGGAATGCTCCTGTCGAGATATGAACGCCGTTGGCCAGATCCACGCCCGGCGCCAGGTGCACGTACTTATCGATGTGGCAGTCGTGCGACACCGTGGCATTGGCGTTCACGATTGCGTGTGCCCCAATGTTTGCGTCCGCTTGGATTACTACGCCGGCGAAGACCACCGCCCCGGCGGCCACCTTGACCGTCGGGTCTACGACCGCGGTCTTATGGATCAAAGTGGCCCACTCCAAGGGAAGACGTTCCACCAGCGTCTTGCGGATTGTAGCGTCGGCGATACCGACGATCACGGGCATGCGCGGTGCATCAAGAATGCGATTTATGGGACCAAAGATCGGCACACCGAGCATGCCCTTCCCCCATTTTTCGGGGTCGTCATCGTAAACGGCCCTGACGTCGTAGCCAGTCACTTTCGCTGCGCCAACTACGGCCTTAGCGTGTCCACCGGCACCGATGATGAGGAGACTACCCAAGGATTTGGGCACGGGACTCATGAATAACAGGGCTGACGTTATTGATAGATTGATTGTCTAATGGGCGGCGCCGCGTGCCGGCGGCACAAGGAACATGAGGTGATTCGGAGAAAGCACGCGGCATTACGACGTTGCGATTCATACAGGAGATGGAACGCTGATGTTCATGAAAAGTGTCGCATTTCCCCGGAATGATGCCCTATTTGCGGCAAACTAAATACAAACGCCCGGCAAACGGCGCGCCGTCCAACTCGGCGGCCGTTCCGAGAAGATCCCCTTGTGCGACTTGATGATCCGAGCCGACGGCGACTACCTGAAGCCCCGCAGCGCGAATCAATGCCTCGGCTTCGCGCGCTTCGTACCAATAGGTGTACGGCGCTTTATCCCATAGCGCGGCCCAGTTCACATTGGCGCCATGGCGCATCCAGGGCAAATACTGCACGCTCCGCCGCGAAAATGTCGCAAATCTGAACAGGCGCAACCAGACGATAAATGTCGAATAGAAGAGAGAGTCCTTTCGCGCGCGATTGCTGAGGAAACTTACCACCATCCGTCCTCCGGGCCGTAAGATGCGGGCCGCTTCGCAGACGGCGCGCTTACGACCCTCCTCGGTCGCGATAAAACAAAGGACCTGCTGCAGATACACGAGCTGATCGAAGCTGTTGTCTGGATAGTCGAGTTGCGTGGCATCTTGCACGCGAAAGTCGATCGTCTTGCGCTGGTCCCGCTGTTGGGCGACGGCAACGAACTCGGGCAAGAAGTCGAACCCGTGCAAATCGGTGAAGCCGGCGTTCTGCAGTGCCAGCAGAAGTCGGCCGCCCCCCGAGCCCGCCTCAAGCGTGCGCCCATGCGCGTCGAGGTACTTGCGAAACAAAAACGTCTCGCCTGGTTCGAGCTCCTCGCGAAAGGCCCATTGGTCGAACTCACTTTTGGCGTAGACCTCCTTGTTGTCGATCACCGTCGTCTTTGATCCGGGCGTCATGGCTGTCTACGAACGGTAGATGGGAAAGTACTGCGCATCCAACCCGACGTCCGACTGTGAGCGGCGGCGGTGTTCGAGACCGTCGTAGGCCTCGGGCTGGAAGAGCAGCTGCCACGTGAAATACGCGTGGCGCCGTGGCGAGAAGCCGGCTTTGAATTCGAAGACCGAGTCCTCCTTGGCGCCAAACCCGCCGCCGAGATGAAGCACGGTATTGCCACGCTGCTTGGCCCAGGTTCGTACATAGTCGAACATGAGCTTCGATGGTCGAGAGCCTAGGGCCGAATTGAAGGTCCCACCAAGATGGTACTGCACGATGCCGGTACACTCGGTGAATATGCCGCCGGCCAGCACCTGGCCCTCGGCATTCCTGACAATGCACACCGATATCTTGTCTCCCAGTGCGTCCTGCAATCCGCGGAAGTACTCGGCAGGAAACATGTAGTAACTGGCAGCACCGACGCGGGCCATCGTTTCGTAATAGATGGTGGCGAATATCTGCAGGGACTCGGCATCGTTCTCCATCGAGGCTGTCATGCCGGCGCGCCGTTGCTTGACGATATCGCGGCGATGATTCTCCCGAGTCTGTCGCCACAGGTCCTCGTCGGATGCCTGAAGATCGATGGAAACGGTGCGCCCCCGTTCGATGAGCTCGCCGTTGGATATAAAGGCACTATTGGCGATGTTGAGTAGCGGGTGCATGCGGATAAAGCCGCTCACACAGCCACGTTCGCTCATGACTTTGTGCCAGGCGCTGACGGCGTGCCGTTGGAATGCCTCGGGGCCGGCCTGGATGGGGCCGGGATAACCATAAGGTGACACGATATCAAACAACGTGGCGCCTGCGTCACCGACCCAGCCGATCTTCGACAGCGGCCGCACGATATACGGCAGGAAGAAGAAATGGTCTTGCTCGCGCACGAGCACCGCTTCGGCGTGGCCGCCGTCAAAGGGTGCCATAAGGCGCGAGTAGGAGGGTAAATGATAGAAGTCATGCCGCACAGTGGCGAGAACCTCGTCCCACTCGCCGTCCGACGCCGCCAGAAATTTTAACGTCATTGACGGTTTCTCGTGCGCGCCAATGTGGACCGAAGCTGTGCTGAATGGTTGCATGAAGTGGCGATCTCGGTGCGGCAATTTCCGACCGCGGGCCAGTCCAGCGCAACATGTGCGTTGCCGCCGAACCGCCTGTTGGAACAGAATCCGCGCGATATGATCACATACCCGATCACGGCACGCGACGTCATCGGCGCCCTAGACCACAAAGCAGGCAAGCTTTAGATCCACAGATCCCCGAACAACCCTAACGATACAGTCGACAGAAATCGCTTGCAGTTATTCGTAATACCATCACCAACGACGTGCAACGCGATTATCACCCCATTACGGTCTTTTAATGCTCTGACTTCCGTCAAACTCTGGCGCCGTGGCATGTCCCGCCGCGCTGACCCCGGCCCCTTGAATCGTCTTTATCAAGGTCAACCAAAGAATCTTTAAATCGAGTGCCCAGCTGACATGGTCAACGTACCATACATCGAGCTCGAATTTTCGTTCCCAGGAAATGTCGTTGCGGCCATTGATTTGAGCCCACCCGGTGACGCCCGGCAAGACGTTGTGGCGGCGAAACTGCTCCGGTGAGTAACGGTCGACGTACCGCATCATCAACGGGCGCGGACCAACCAGACTCATGTCGCCG
>DASXEJ010000039.1 GCA_036490175.1 Pirellulales bacterium
CGCCGCCGTAGCCGCCGTCGCGGTCGTCAACTTCGCCCAGGTCCTGGCATTGGCCGAATGCACTGGTGCCAATGCTGTAGCGTTTCCGGATCATCTCAACGCCGTCCCTAAATACCACGTTTGTTGCGACCATGGGTCATTTGCTCCATAAACGAAAAAAGCCGTGCCCCAGCGACGATTCGCTGAAACACGGCTCCCGGGTTATTCCACGTGATGCCGCGAAACTAATTGTGCATATTGGGCGGTGTTTCTTTCTGCTGCGGCCTTCGGCGGGCGGGTGCTGGTCTTCAGATGCCCACAAACACGCCGAAACTCGACACAACAACGAGCCTAGGAATTTACACACAGGAAAGCAATAGCAATCACGCAGGCGGCCACAACCGATATGCAGCGGGCTACCTGAATGACCATTTAGTGAGCGAAGAATTCGCGACTCGCCAATCTCCATCAAGGCAACTTGGCAGACGAGCGACGAGGTTTTCTGGCGGCGCGCGATGGATGAAACACGGTTCAAGTCGGCCACTCGATATATTCATCAACCGATTCAACGGCGACCGCGACCGCGGCGGCGCTCTTTTCAAATTGGGCCGGCCTGAAAATATCAATCGTCGACAAAACCCATCCGCCACGTTCACCGATGCGTTTTACAAAACCGCCGGATTCCAAATTCTCTAAATGTTTCCTAACGGCCTGCGGTGTAATTTCCAAAAACGTCGCAATTTCAACCGTGCTGACCGGATCGGCCTTATAGCAACCATTCTCTACAATAATAGCTATAGAGAATGGTTGCGTTAGCTCGGCAACAGTTCCTGTAGAGATTGGTTGCGATAACTGCTCTCCTGTAGGAAGTGGTTGCGATAACCTATCCGCATTGATTTTCTGAATCGCGTTTAAAATTTCGGCCGCAGATTCTGAAATTGGCAAAATTTGAAAATCTGCAAGCCGAGCGCCGATTTCTTCCGTCGAGATAATTACGACCGGGACCCCATTTTCGCAAACCGCGCGGCCGCGGCCTGCCGATTGCCGCAACTCAGACCGAACGATAGCGTTGTAGGCGTCGCGCCAGTCGCGATCGCGATATCCGAGACAGTAGACTGATTTGCGTCGTCCTGAGAGCGTCAGGCCGGACCAGCAGTCTTTTCCCCATGCGGTCCATTTCTCATCGCGCGCCGCCGCCTGGTGCAGACCAATGCGAATCAACCGCTCTTTGATCGTCCGCGGGGGCACTCTCGGCGTCCCAAAAACGATTATTGCGTCGCATTCCGTGTACCAGTCGTTCGAACCACGGCCAGCGCCGCTGTGGAAGTGCTCGATTTTCACAATTCGCCGTCGCAATGACTCGTCGAGGTTTATCCCATCCTTGGCGGTGCCACGAATCGCGGAAATGTGCTCGCGGTGGCATATGATCCCGACTCGATTAAATCCGGCCATGCCGGTCATGACCGCCCGAAGCGTCGACATCGCCACCGTGGCCGACGATCGTTTCTTAATATCAAGCGGGACCTGCACGACTGGATGTCGCTCCGCTAGCGTGCCCGATGGCGTCTTGTTGACCACAGGACAACCGGCAAGCCGCTCGATCTCTTCGACCGTCGCCGTCGCGTCGCACATCCAGATGGTTGCATTGTCTGGGAGTGGCGTTTTCCAGACGGCGAGAACGGCCCGATGCTCGGTTACCTTGCCGCCGGGCCCAAAAGCGTTATCGACGCGGACGGTCAGTTCGTGCAATTCGCCAGCCGCGATAGCCTTACAGACGCGAACGGCTTCGCCATTTGGATAAACCCCGAGTGCCTGTATTGCCCGATAAAGCTTTGCATCGGCCGCCCTGGGCTGCTTGCCGGCGCCGGCAGGCATTGGCAAAAGGTGCGTCGATTGAGCTGTAGTAAGTTTCTCCATTAGAAACTCGGCCGCTTCCCGCATCCGCTGAAACCAATGTCGACTGTCCTGGTCTTCGAGCTCCCACGCCTTGCCGCAAGCCTGGTCCGCAATCCTTGCCACGCTTTTTAGGTGAGTGACACTCGAAACGTCGATCGTTGGCCGTAGGAGACTGGCGGGGTCTTCATGGATGGCGATGTATTTTCGGCCATCGGCAAGCTCTTTGAATCCCATCGCGGCTCGAGAGTGCGTCGCGATCCGATGAGCGGCCTTTTCTGCTTCGTCTCTCAAATCAACGTAATCGCACGTCAACTTAAACCGGCAATCTGGGCAAACAGCCGACGACGCCGACAATCCGCAATTCACCGCTTCAACCGCCTCGTCATAATTCTGACACATCTTTCTGCTTAACTGTGGATAAGCGGCTGCATCTAACCCGCGTCTGCATAAATCGCCTTGTGTTTCCTTGCAGTTTTTGTGCGTAGCCAATACCGTCAGGCTGGTACCGGCTTTCTCCATTGCCCGAAAATCTGCATAAGACTTCCCGGCGCCGGTCGCCGAGGTGTCCAAGTAGACTCCGGGGACATCAACCGACGCGACGCGGATCGCCGCCAACTCCACACGGTAGTCGTCTATGTCGCGTTGCATTACAACGCACCGTGCACGCAAAGGAGCTGATGGAACGCGTCAGGGCCGTGATCTCGGAGAAAATCGTCGATTGCGTTCTTTGTGTGCGCGCCGGTCGAGTCACGGGGGCCCGGCGGTAGGTCGACCAGCGAAACAACGGCGCCCAATCCATCAAGGGCGCACGCCAACTCTGCCCTCGCTTGCATGACAGAAAAGTTGATCCGCGGGTCAGTATCAAATCCGATCCATACCTTCCGGCGCCGCCAAACGACTCCAGCGAGGTCGGGGATTAAGTGGCGGGGATTCGATTTTGCGACTTGCCAGTTCCAAACGCCGATCAATCCCAGACATGGGAACCCAGCTTGATCAGCCGCCGCTGATTTTTTTTCTCCCTCGCTGATACCGATGGGGATATCGGGGTTTCGCAGAGCCGCGACCGTCAGCGGTGGAATGTACACACGCGCGGCGGTGTTAATTGGCTGTTCGTATTTAACAGGCTTGCCGTCAATTAACCGTGGCCGGCTGGGACGCACGCGGGCGAAGCCGTTGAACTTGCCATTCAACTGCCTGAATGGGATGACGAGACCGGGCGCCGGCACGTCGGCCCTGTTGCGGCCAAGAATACGCCGAAGAACCTCCGAATCTGTTTCGGAGCGGAACATGCACGCGGCAATTGTTTCGGCCGAGAGTCCCGATCGTTTGAGGTCGTCTAGGTGCTCCGGCAGCAGAAACTGCGTTGGGTATTCTTCCCAAAGTGGGTCGAATTCGGTATGATCCATGACGTTGGCATCCTTGCTCTAGTCCGGCGGGGTTGTGACCACAAGCCCGCGGTTTTTACGAACCGGCGGGCTTATTTTTTGCGCGGCTAGATATTTGCCAGCACTCGGCGCGCAGCCGCCACACTGGCTCTACGTTGTCTGTGAGTTTGCGCAAGATCCTGGTATCGATCAGGCGTCGCAGCGGCGCTTGTCCGTTCGACAAATCTGCCGAAGGCTTCGATAGAAGTCTTCCGCCTTCCGCCGATCAGGATCGTTTCAAGCCGAACGCCGCGGACACCGCGCAGGTGCCAGCGATATAGGGCGGCTATCGATGGACGGCCGGGCAGTTGCTTCGATGCTTCTTGCATCGTGAGAAGTGTCTCGTTGAGCATGGGACCACCTTTCGCCGCGCATGAAGAAGCCCACCAGAAAACACGTTCCTAGCGGGCGTTATTGGCGGGCACGGCTGG
This sequence comes from Pirellulales bacterium, assembly GCA_036490175.1. Lineage (NCBI taxonomy): Bacteria > Pseudomonadati > Planctomycetota > Planctomycetia > Pirellulales > Pirellulales bacterium. The sequence continues at coordinate 3,731 of DASXEJ010000039.1, forward strand.
CCGCAAGAGCGCGCAGGAACAAAGTACTGAGCCGTCACCGCACAATGCGGATCGAGCTACTTCGTCCTGCTCGACATGGCCACCCGGTGGTATGCGGGGGTTTTGTCCAAACGGCGTTTTAGGGGAAACCAGCTACTGTTTGCAGCCGGACTTTCGTCTTATGTTTCCTTTTCGCCTTCCGGCAAGGAACCCAGCGTTTGCTCCAAACTGACCGGCCACTGAAACACTGCAATAAAGCGGCCGCACCAGGCACCATGCTGTCCCCTCATACAAGGGACGTTTCGTCACGCGTGACGTCGCCGACATTTGGTGCCGCCCCACGAGGCAGGGGCATTAGTTAGATTCTTGCGATTCGAATTCCGATAGTCAATATCACGTACACTCATCCAATCGCCGTCATCACTTTAACGGCCAGTGACAAATCACGTTCGGCATAAATTTGCGTCACGTCTGCTTGGCTGTGTCCGAGCACAACTTGGGCCGCCTCGAGTCCAAACTGTCGCCGTGCTTCGGTGCCAGCAGTGTGCCTCAATTGGTTCGGATGCCAAACGGGCAATTTGCCTTTATCGCACGCCCGCTTAATCGCTCTATTGTAACTATCTTTTGAATAGTGCCGTGACGCCTTGCCCGGCGAGAAACAGTAGTCCTCCTGCCCACGATCGAGATAGGGCTTCAAAATTTCCTGCGCTTTTGGGCCGACGAAGATTACGCGGGAGCGACCGTGATGTTGAGTTTTGAAACGGCGTGGCGTGTATAGCCAGACGGCGCCGGCACCATCCACGTCGCCCGGCCGAACAATACAAGCCTCTCCGGGGCGGCAGCCCGTCAGCCTTTGGAAACGAATCAAGTCTGCGACAACTTGCCGCAGGAAGGGCAGGGTGCCTTCTACGAGTGTGTCGGCAACCGCCTCGATTGGATCAGTTTCCCTTGCTTCGCTCCGGCCCCGTTTAAGGCCGGGAAGCGCAGCAAGCGATTGATAGACAGATGACGGTACCAACTCTTCGGAAACAGCCCATCGGAACAAGCGGCGCACACATGCAATCGTGTCGTTGATATACCGTCGGGACAGTCCTTGCGTGATGAAGTGCTGTCGCAATGCCTTTAATTTGAGTGGACCGAAATCAATGGCTGGTGTTTCGCCGTACAGATCGCGCAGCGAGCGAACTGCGACCCGCACATGCGGTAGTTGACCAGACGGCTTGCCGTCTTTGATGTAGTATGCCTGCGCGTATTTCCAATACAGGGCAGCGAGCTCAACGACAGTAAGGCCATCGATCGAGACCGGCCGCGATATGGCAACCGCAGGTCGCGCGCAGAATTCGGCGACGACACGCCGATATCGTTCGTGAGATTCGGGCGAGTTGAACTTGCCCAAGTAGACTTGGCGGCCGTCAACGTTAACGTACGCCTGGCCCACGGCCTTGTGACGCCGATAGACCGGGATCTTCGGTGCGGACATGCAAAACCTCCGGGAAATTGTCTGTAGTACTACAGACTTTTTCGTCGTCTTGCGTGCCGCACTGCTGAACGTCAGCAGGTAACAGAAAGTCTTGTTTCGGCTTACTCTTACATCGAAGTCGGGGCGACTGGACACCAATTGAACAATTTTGGGAATCTTGCAAGGAGTGGGCCGCTTCGGCACGTCGGTTGCTTGACGAGGGCGGACCGCCAATGAAATGATTTTGGATCGTTCCTTGCCTACGCACTTGGCGAGCGCCATGATCACGATTTTTCTCGGGTCATGCCCAAGTCGACCAAGGATGCCGTTCCGTGATCGAATCGTTGCACCTGTTCCTCGCCGCCTTGCGGGCGCTCGCCAGCGGTCAGGCAGCGCTGGTGGCCGAAAACCTCGCCTTGCGGCAGCAATTGGCCACCTATCACCGGAAAGCCAGGCGACCGAAGTTGTGGCCGCGTGACCGGGTGTTTTGGGTCTGGCTCTCGCGGATATGGCGTGGCTGGCGGTCGGCACTGATCGTGGTCCAGCCCGCCACGGTCGTCGGCTGGCATCGGCAAGGCTTTCATTTGTACTGGTGTTGGAAGTCCGGGTGCGGCGGCAAGCGTGGTCTCCGCAGGTTGATCGCCATGTGCAAGCACTCATTCGCCGCATGTCGCGGGAGAACCCGCTGTGGGGCGCGCCGCGCATCCAGGCCGAGCTGCGCCTGCTGGGCCACGAACTGGCGGTATCGACCGTCGCGCTTTACATGGATCGGCGCGGCAAGCCGTCGTCGCCCACGCGGAAGGTATTTCTGGCGAATCACACAAAGGATATCGCCGCCGTCGACTTCTTTGTCGTGCCCACCGCCACTTTTCGTATGTTGTATTGCTTTGTCGTGCTGAGCCTCGATCGTCGTCGCGTGCTGCACTTCAACGTAACTGCCAATCCAAGCGCCGCATGGACCGGCCAACAAGTAGTCGAAGCGTTTCCGTTCGACTCGGCGCTGCGATTCCTGCAGCGCGACCGCGGTGGGATCTATGGCGAGGAGTTTCAGCGCCGAATCAAGAACTTGGGCATCGAAGAAATGGTCAGCGCGCCGCGCAGCCCTTGTCAGAATCCCTATGTTGAGCGGCTCATTGGCATGATTCGCCGCGAGCTGCTCGACCCACGTGATCGTGCTCAGCGAAGCGCATCTGAAACACCTAATTGCAGAATATCTCGAATACTACCACGAGTCGCGCACGCACCAGTCGCTCGATAACAATGCGCCTAAGCCACGGCAAATCGAGCCGCCGGAGCGAGGCAAGGTCATCACCGTCCCCCAGT
>DASXEJ010000040.1 GCA_036490175.1 Pirellulales bacterium
ACCCAGGTCTCGACGGCTTCGGCCGCCCGTACAATTACGTCTTCGATCATCGCCAGATCTTGCCGTGTAAATTTGCCCAGCACGTAGTCCGCAGGGTCCCACCCGGCAGGTGCCTCGCCGATGCCGACGCGTAGCCGGGACACAACCTCAGTACCCAAGACGCGCGTGACGTCGGCCAGCCCCTTTTGCCCCCCTGCGGATCCCTGCGCCCGAATTCGCAAGCTGCCCAGCGGCAGGTGCAAATCGTCGCAAACGACCAGCATTTCCTCGTTCGTGATCTTATAAAAGTCGCGGGCTGCCAGCACGCTGGTTCCGCTACGATTCATAAATGTATGCGGCCATAACAGCAGCGTACGCTCGCCATTGATCTTTACTTCGCTCGTCTCTCCCTGAAATGCACTCTTTGCCGGCGGGGCGCTACCGCGTCGGGCTAGCTCGGCCAGCACCATATAGCCTGCGTTGTGCCTGGTCCCTTCGTATTTGCGGCCAGGATTGCCCAGCCCTGCTACTAGTTTCATGCGCTACTGCGTTAAGAGACCCTCGCTCCGACAAGGACGTGACATTGCTCGAATGCGGCACTGCCTGCTGGCGACGACTCGGACGCAATTATTCCTCGGACGTTTCCTCTTCCTCGCCTGCCTTGCGGCCAATGATCTCGGGCTCGGCGCTGTCGCCTGCAACACCCTCGTCCGACTCCTCAACTGGCAGGGCACAGTGCACTACCACGGTGTCAGGATCGGTGATTAGCGTAACACCCTGTGGCAGTTCGATATTGCTGGCACGCAACGACTGATCCAGGCCCAGGCTACCGATCCGCAATTCCAGCTTCTCGGGAATGGCGATCGCCAGGCACTCGATCTCGATCGTGTGCTGCGAATGTTCGATGTGGCCCCCTTCTTTCACGCCTGGGCTCTCGCCACGCAGTACAACGGCCACCTCGATTTGCAGCCGCTCGTCAGCCGAAACGCGGGTGAAGTCGACGTGGAGCACCTCGTTGCCAAACGGGTCCCATTGCAGCTCGCGGATGAAGGCCTTTTCCTTGACGGCGCCGTCCAGGTCCACGACGCGGGCCCCATGTCGCAGGGCCGCCGCTAACTGATCGGCCGCAACCGATAAGCTGAGCGTTTGCTCGCCGTGACCGTACAGCACGACCGGCACATGTCCGCCGCCGCGTAGACGCCGCGATTCGCGCTTGCCTAGTCCCGCGCGCTTTTCAACTTTCAAAGCTTCCGACATTTCTTCCTCGTTAGTACGCCATCATCCTTCGATACGCCAGAATTCGATTCCGGCAGCCGCAGCCCAACGGACAGAAAACTCACCGCCAACGCGGGGGCTAACGATCGAGAGCCTCTCCCGGCGGGTTCCGCCACTGGCGCGAATCTCGCCATTTTGCCGGAAATTGGCCGGATTGCAACCCCGCCCAAACAATTGACGATCCCCATGGTAAAGTTGGCCCTGCGACGTTCTTAAGGGGGCCAGGCCGCCCTAATGCCGCGGCTACCGACGGCACTCGAACGCGCCAGCCAGCAAGGTCGCCCGCACAACCTTCGACAGGCGAAATCGCGGATCGGCACCCCCGAAAGAATTCCCGCGCCTACACAAACAGCCGACTTACCGATTCGTTGCGGTGGATCCGCTTGATTGCTTCGCCCAAAAGGGGCGCCACCGTCAGTACCGTAACCTTGTTGGGTGCCTTGTCGATCTTGTCGGCAGAGAGCGGAATGGTGTCGGTAATGACCAGGGCCTCGACGGGTGCCGCATGCAGTCGATCGATCGCCCCCCCACACAACACACCGTGCGTAGCGGCCACGTAGATTTTACGGGCCCCCGCGTCGTGCAGCTTTTGCGCGGCCCCGCAGATACTGCCCGCCGTGCTGATCATGTCGTCAAACATCAGCACGACTTTGCCCTCGACCGGCGCGCCAATAATATTCTCCTGGCGGGTGCGCTCGGCGCTACTGCGCCGCTTGTCGACAATGGCCAGGCGCCCGCCCAACCGCTTGGCATGCCCCAACGCCCGTTTGATGCTCCCTTCGTCCGGGCTAACGACGACCATGTCGTCCTCTTCGATGCCCATCTTCAAAAAGTAGTCGTTTAAAACCGGCGCGGCGTATAAGTGATCGACCGGAACGTCAAAAAACCCCTGAATCTGCGCGGCGTGCAAATCCATTGTCAACACGCGATCGGCACCGGCTCGGGTGATGATGTTCGCGACCAACTTGGCAGTGATGGGAACTCGACCTTCGTCCTTGCGATCCTGTCGGGCATAGCCGTAATAAGGCATGACCGCGGTGACGCGCTCGGCACTTGCGCGTTTGCAACTCTCGATCATGATCAAGAGTTCCATCAGGTTTTCGTTTACCGGCGGGCATGTCGGTTGCACCAGAAAGACGTCGCGTCCGCGCACATCCTCGTCGACCTTGCAGGAGATCTCCCCATCTGGGAAATTTCCCATCGAAATTGCGCCCATCGGCAGCCCCAGGTACTCGCAGATCCTCCGCGCAAGTGCGGGGTTGGCTCGGCCACTGAAAATCTTCAAGCCGTTCATCGCTGCAATACCCGTCTGGATACAATTCTCACGCCACCAAGCCACAACGGACTTGCCATCGCACCCTGCGATCCACCTGACAGAGAAACCGACGCTACGTCAACTCTTAAGGGCGCCGGTGCGCACGGCATCTTCCACGACGCGCAATTCGTCCATCGTGTTCACACCCAAGGCTTCGATGGGCTTTAGTACTGGCAACGCCAGCACGACTTTTCCCTCGCGCTGCATCAGGCCCGGGCAATCTGTGATGTAATACTCGCCTTGCGCGTTGTCGGGTCGCAATTCGTCGAGTGCCGCCAGCAGGGCCCGGCAGTCAAAGACGTAGCAGCTCATGTTCACTTCGGTGATCCGCCGCTGCTCCTCGGTGGCATCCTTCTCTTCGACGATGCCGACAAAATCACCGGCCGCATCGCGGACGATTCGCCCCAGCCCCGCCGGATTCTCTTTATGTATCGTGCCCATCACACATGCGGGGCGACGGAGTTCAAACGCGGCGAGCAGCTTTTCGAGCGACTCGGCCTGCAATAGCGGCGCGTCCCCTGTCACGACTGCCACCGGACCGTCGTGTTCGGCCAGCACCTGACGGCACATCATCACGGCATGACCGGTGCCGTTCTGCTGCTCCTGCAGTGCAAAGGTCAAATTGGTCCGATCGCGGAGGACTTTTTTCACGTCGTCGGCGCGATACCCCACCACCAGCACAACGCGGTCGAAACCGACCTGGGCCAGGGAATCGAGGACGTATTCGATCATCGGCCGGCCGCAGATTTCGATCAGTACCTTGGGCAACTCGCTTTTCATGCGAGTTCCCTTGCCTGCGGCCAAGACGACGGCAACTTTTTGGCTCATAAGTGAAGGGGACGACCGGGAATGGGGCAGAACCTCGCGGCACGGTAAGCAGCCCATCTTGGCATGAAATACGCTCGCTTGCCAGTGTCGAGGGAATGCTGAACGCCGGCGAAGCGATGTCCACAGCCGGGAGGCCGGCCAAATGCGGATCGCAGGCCGTCGGGACGTTAGGATTTCGGCGATCGAGCCATCTGCGACGATCGATGTAAGGTCCATCCCGTCGCCAATGCGCCCAGAAGACAAAACGTCAGCCCCATGAGGGTCACGACCAGCCCGGGACATTCCAGATGCGCAACCAAAATGGGAAAGGTGACGAGACCCGCACCGAATCCACACAGTGCTGCTGTCAGGCCCATGGTTCGCATCGCGGTCTGCTCCAGGATAATTGCCGAACCACCTGGAGGCCTTATTGTGGTCATCGGCTTCTACCGCGACTTCACATCGTAGCACCACAGCATGCCCAGGTCGCGAATATAAAGCCGGCCGTTAGCCACCACCGGATAGGCCCAGGCCTTGCCACGACCGCGATCGGGCTGATTGGGGAGTTTGAATCGCCCTTTTTCCTGATAGCCCTCGGCCGTCGCCACGACCAGCGCCACATCGTCCTCTTCGCTGTGCAGATACAAGCGGCCGTCGGCGAAGCAGACTGCGCTCGCTCCCACGCTGCGATCTAGCCACTTGGGCTCGCCGGTGGCGAAATCGGCACAAATCAGCCCTTGGGTTGTCGTGCCGAACAGTAGGCCGTCGACCTCGACGGCGCCGCCAATGCTCGTCGGCAATTTCTGTTCGAAATAAACCTGCTCGGCATCGACGGCGTTGCCGTTGGCCGTGAGTTTCACGAGGCCGCCGCCACTACGGCTCGCGGCACTGTAGATCAGGTTGCCATCGGCGACGGGCGTCGGAATGTTGGCCGGGCTTCCTTGCGCCGTCCGCTCGTATCGCCAGAGGAGCTTGCCAGTGGTGGCGTCGACTCCAACGAGTCCCTTTTGCAAAAACTGCACGTATTGCTTGACGTTTCCTACGTTGACCACGATCGCCGAGGCATAAGCCGCCTGATTTCCACCCTCGATCGCGGACTTCCAAATGCCCTCGCCCGTGCGCTTGTCGAGCGCAACGATTGTCGCTTCGGCCCCTCCGGGAGTGCAGACCAGAATATCGCCGTCGATCAAAGGGGATTCCGCGTAGGCCCACTGCCCGGGCTCTCCGGCAAAGTCCGTGCGAAGATTCTTCTGCCAGCGCACCTTGCCGCCGGACGCTTCGAGGCATGTCAGATCGCCATCCGAACCGAGCGCGTACAGCATTCCGCCGTCGACCGTGACCGTACTGCGCGAGCCAGGATATTGCGGTCCCTTGTTGGGGCCGACGTTGCCGATTCTCTGACGCCAGACTTCCTTGCCTTCTTTGGTGTCGAGCGCCTGCACGTATTCGTCTTCCATTCCCTTATTGCTGATCAGGTAGATCCGATCGCCGACAATGGCGGGCGTTGAATATCCTTCGCCGATGTCGATTGCTTGCCAGGCAAGCGATGGTCCCTCGGCCGGCCACTCTTGCAGCAGACCGGTTTCCTGCGAAATGCCGTCGCGATGCGGCCCACGCCATTGCGGCCAATCGGCGGCACGCGTCACAGAAGAAACCAGGACCAAGACCAAGATTGCCAGAACGCTGCCGTTGGGTTTCATCCTGCACCTTCCTTGTTATCGCCAGGGCTGAGATTGCGCCGTGCAAGTTCTTGGGCGCCGTAACTGTGCTGTCAGCGGACAACCGCGCGGCCCGAAAACGCGAATGCCTCTGGGCGTGCGGTTGCTTAGGAACATTCTACACGTTTTACGGCGGCGATCGCTGCGCTACTTGTTATCCGCAGCGCGCGAGGCCTCGCTACTCAAAACCGGCGGCTGCGACGCGTCCCCCTTGTTCGTCAATTCATCCTTGACGATCGCGCCATCCTTCATCACAAAGCCAACCCGCTCCAGAGAGCGAATGTCTGCCAGCGGATCGCCTGCCACGGCAATCAAATCGGCGTACAACCCCGGGGCAACGCGTCCCACGTCGGCCGAACGACCCAGCAACTCGGCGGCGGCGCTAGTGGCCGAGCGGATCGCCTCGGCCGGGGTTAGTCCGAACTTGACCATATAGAAAAACTGCTTCCCATTGTCGCCATGAGGATAAACGCCGGCGTCGGTGCCGAACGCCACTTTGACGCCAGCCTTGACCGCGCGGGCGAAGTTCTCGCGCTGCAATTGACCGATGGCCCGTTCCTTGTCGATCGACTCTTGTGGCAGCTTGAATTCGATTGCCTTGCCGAGCAGATAGTCGTCGTTATAGATGTCGGCCACCAGCCAGGTACCGTGCTTGAGCATCAGCTGAATCCCTTCGTCGTCGATCAGGCTGCCATGCTCGATCGAATCGACACCGGCGACCACGGCGTTCTTGATGCCCTGTGCGCCGTGCGCGTGTGCCGCGACTTTGCGCCCGGCGGCATGGGCCTCTTCGACGGCCGCGTGCAGTTCCTGCACAGTGAACTGCGGTGCGCCTGGAGAATCACCGCGGGACATGACTCCGCCCGAGGCATGGACCTTGATTAGATCGACGCCGTGCTTGATTTGCGCCCGCGTCACTTGTCGGACCTGATCGACGCCGTCGGCGATCTTGTAATCACGCTGCTCAGGAAACATCGCCACGCTAACCTGCGGCGCAAAGTGGTTCAGATCGCCGTGACCGCCGGTCATCGAGATACCTGGCCCGCTCGCCACCACGCGCGGCCCCACCAGAAATCCCTCGTTGATGGCGTCTCGCAAATCTACTGCCAAAAAGGGGCGTGATCCGACATCACGCACCGTCGTGAAGCCCGCATCCAAAGTCGTGCGGGCGTTGAGCACCGCGGCGAAAGCGCTGTGATTCGGCGTGTCCTTGAACTTGTTAATCTCGTCGAAACGATCGGCACGGCCACCAAGATGCGTGTGGCAATCGATCAGTCCCGGCAAGACCGTGGCATCGGACAAGTCGACGACGCGCGCACCGCCCGGAATCGAGATCGAGTCGGCCGATCCGACCTCTTTGATGCGGTGCCCGTCGACAACGACGACCATGTCGCGGCGGTAAGCGTCGCCAGCGCCGTCGAACAGCCGTCCGGCCTTGATATACGTAACGCCGTCTGCGGCGGCGCGGCCCGATAGAGCGTCGCCTGCCCACAGGTCGCGCGAGGGTGCCGTTAGGAAACTGATCAAGATGAGGGCATAAGTGAACCTGACCACGGCAGCTTGCTCCGGGACGTACGTGTTGTACCCCTGCGAGCCGCCCACAAGCAGAGGTCTCAGGTAAGGCGTCAACGGCCTCATTATAAACCCTACGATTCCGCAATCAGCGATGGATCGTGCAATGAGGGGAGGCCGATCGATCGGGTTGCCAAGCCATCGGGAGGACGTCGCGGATTGCGTTTGGAATCTGGCCGCGACTGATGCGCGGACCCCCCTAGTAGTTCGTCAGTAATACATACTATACAAATGTCAACTGCTGATTGGCATATGGCTGGGTGTGTTTGTTCAAAGTACGTTAGCGCTGTGCCCAGCCAGTTCGTATATGTCCTTTCAATGGCGGGTCTCTTTTCGAGTGCGCGGAAGCTTCCAGGGGCCATCTGGAACGAGAGATTCAATGCGCCAAATTGTCGTAATCGGTGCCGACGGTTTTGCGACCGAGATTATGGCCGCTGCGCGATCGTCCGGCATTGATATAGCTGGTATTTACGACGACGACCCTGCACTCTGGGGACAACGGATCGGTGGCGTGATCGTCAAGGGGCCGATCTCACGTGCCCCCTTGGTCGGGTTGCCCGCGGTATTGGCGTTCGACGATCCGGCACGTCGGCAGGCCGTGGCCGAACAGCTCAATCTAAGCATCTTGTGGGCACTGGTCACCCATCCCAAAGCGATTGTCGACGACTACGCCGACGTCGGCCCAGGGTGTGTGATCCTCGAGGGTGCCGTCTTACAGCCTGGATCGCGTTTGGGCGCTCACGTAGTCATCGGCTCCAAGGCTACGGTGGCCCACGATTGCTGCGTTGATTCGTTCGCCCAAATCCGTGCGGGTGTGCAATTGGCCGGCTTCGTGAACGTTGGACAGGGTGCGTGCTTGGAAGACAGCGCCGTCGTGATTCCCGCGGTGCACGTCGGATCGTGGAGCTACGTTGCGGCCGGCTCAGTGGTGATTCGCAACGTGGCAGAACACGCGCGCGTAGCTGGTGTTCCCGCCCGGCCACTGACCATTCCCACGGCGGCCGTCGCCGCCAGCGCGCCAATCGACTGCGCCAACTCTCTTCCCGGTTGAAAACGGCAAGCCGCGACGCGCGTGCCGATCGCGGCAATTACTTCACCGCCCAGTGTGCCGGGTTCCAGCGCCATGCTCCATCAGTGGCCGAATCCCACTCGCCGGGGACCCACACCGCTTGCGCGTTGCGCATTTCCGTGTAGTGGCCTGGCACCCAGGTCCAGGTTCCGCGCCACTCCCAACGACCGGGCGTCCAAACGACATTTTTCGGCGCCGCGGGTGGTGCTGGTTGGACTTCGGTGAGCGGCGCCGGGATCGCGACCTTTTGGGCGACCACGGCCCCTTGGTTTCCGGCGGCCCAATGCCCTGGCAGCCATTGGTATCTACCCCCAACGTGTTGCCAATATCCCGCTGCCCAATAGGCGCGGCGAAACGGCGGTGTCACCCATCGACCATTCGTCCATACCCAGGTGTCAGGCGTGCGCTCCCACGCCCCGGGAACCCAAATTGTCTGCGGTGAGGGTGCCACCGTAATCGTCTCTTGCCGCGGAGGCGGCGCCTCGACATAAGCCGGCGCGGTCGCCGCGGGGGCCGCAGGCGCCGGCTGGGCACAGACCCGATCGGTCACAAGCACCTCGACGGTCATCACGGCAACACTTAATGCGATTAGGGCCAGCGGTCGCATGGATCCTCCTGTCAGGTTGACGTGAATTTGGGTACCGGTGTGGATGGCTCGGACGGCCGTAATCTAGTGCGACGAAGCCCCATTTGTAAGTGTCGACAGCCAAGGCCAGGTGGAAGACCGTGCCAGCAGGGCCGACTTTGCCGCTCGCGCGGGAATGAAAATGTTCACGCCAGTCGCGGTCTTATGTAGAGGCGCGAACGACGCCGCGATATGCTATGTGCTGCGGGTGGCCCTGCCCCAAAGCAGATAAGGCGGGCGTTCAAGCGACTGACCTGATCAGGAGACCTCGGATGTCGAGAAATACAAGTAGAGTGCATCGCCGTCGTTTCTTGAAAACGGCTCTGTCGGCCGGCGCCGCGGCGGTGATGGCGCCACAGATCATTCCAAGTTCCGCCTTGGGCCGGGACGGCGCCGTGGCCCCCAGCGAACGAATCGTGGTCGGAGGAATCGGCATCGGCAACCGCGGCACCTATGACCTCGGCTGCTTCTTGGAACAAAAAGACGTGCAATTCGTGGCCGTCTGCGATGTGAAAGAGGCACGTCGCACCGCGGTCAAAAAAATGACCGATCAAAAATACGGCAACAACAACTGCGATACTTACCGCGATTTTCGCGAGCTGCTCGATCGCCGCGATATCGACTCGGTGTTGATCGCCACCGGGCCCAACTGGCACGCTACGGCTGCCATGTACGCCGCCCGGGCGGGCAAGGATATGTACTGCGAGAAGCCCTGCACGAAGAACATCGCGCAGAGCCTGATTCTGGCCGACACCATGCGTCGTACCGGGCGCGTTTTCCAGGCCGGTACGCAGCGGCGGAACCTGCCGCACTTCGCCTTTGCTTGCGAGTTGGCGCGGACCGGGAAGCTCGGCAAGCTCAAGACGATTTACGCCCATCCGGCCGGTATGACGGCGGTCTCGAGCGGCTGGCTGCCTGCCGAACAAGAGCCGGCTAAAGACGTCGTCGACTGGGATATGTACCTGGGACCAGCCGCTTGGCGTCCCTTCAATGCCAAGCTGCTCGACGGTTTCAATTTCGAAAAGGGGGGCGGTCTCGTCGGCGGCGGCGTACTGGAATGGGGCTCGCACTGCGTCGACCTGTGCCAGTGGGCCATCGGCGATAAGACGGTTCCCGTTGAATACAACCCGCCGAAGGATGGCCAGATCGTGGCCCGCTACGCCGACGGCGTAGAGTTGATCCTGCGCGAGAAAGGCTGGATTCCGCTGGGATCGTGCCCTGTGCGCTTCGAGGGAGAAAAAGGCTGGGTCGAGACAGGCGACAGCGGCAAGATGGTGTTGAGCTCGCCCGAGTTACTCGGCGGCCGCAAGGTGGCGGAAATCGACGGCTATCCGGCGACCTTCCACGTGCGCGATTTCCTCGATTGCGTCAAGTCGCGCAGCCTGCCGAAAGGCAACGCCGAGGCGGCTTGCTCCGCGCACATCGTTTGCCATGCCGCGAACATCGCGCTGGCGCTCAATCGCAAGGTGACTTACGATCCAGCCAAGCACGAATTCGTCAACGACGAGCAGGCCAATCGTTTGCGGTCGGAAGCCCTCCGCGAACCGTGGCGGCTGTAGAGCCCTGCCGCCGCTTTCGCGGCGGTTACTTGTGCTCGTGTCGTCGAACGTGTTTTGCCTCCGCGACAAATTTCCGGTCCAACACGCCCAAACCAATATCAGGATCGAAATCATGGATATGCTGCGACGAATTACATACGGCCTCGCGATAGTCGCGATGCTGCTTTCGCTAGCCGGGACATTGGCCAACGCGGCCGACGATCAAGCCTCGTCCGCGACCAAAGAAAAGGAACTGATCGAAACACTACGCACGGCCCCGCCCGCCGAGAAGGCGCTCGCGTGCAAGCAACTGGCGATTCATGGCAGCAAGAACTCCGTGCCTGAGCTAGCGAAGTTACTGGCCGACGAGCAACTGGCCTCTTGGGCGCGGATCGCACTGGAAGCGATTCCCGATCCGGCCGCCGATGAAGCGCTGCGCAATGCAATGGGCTCGCTCAAGGGCAAATTGCTGGTGGGCACGATCA
>DASXEJ010000041.1 GCA_036490175.1 Pirellulales bacterium
TTTACTTTATCTCGACAACACACCCCCCTACTCTCAACGGGCCGCTAGTGACGACCACCTAGGCTTTCCGCTGCCGCGCTTAACGCCATTAATGCGTTCGAGCAGTTCAGCAAGTCGAGGTATCTACGGTGTGATTCGCGTCCGCCTATTGGCCGCTTCGCGCGCGGTGGCCTTTCTGGGCTACTCGTAGGCTCCTCAACGTTGATGCTGCCCTTGGAACGCGGAGTTGCTTTCTGCGCGGCACCAACATCCGTGAACGATCGTCATTGAAGACCATTCCTTTGTCCGTTCTTAAAGAGGACCATCATGCTGCGCAGCACTGTATTTATCGTGGCCGTCTTGTGCGGCATGGTTTGTAGTCAAGCCACTGCCGTGACCTTGACCGTTACCGAAACAGCGACCGGGTCGGGCATTTTTAATGGAACGCCCTTCACCAATGCTCTAGTAACGCTGACTGGCACTCTCAACTCGGGCACCTTCGAGGTCGACAACCCTCCTGATGGATTTGCCTCGGTCAAGCTCACCGGAAACGCGACGATCTCCGTCTTGGGTGTATCGGACACGCTGACGGGCCATAGCGTTAATCCGAACAACGGCTCACAGTTTAATGGTCCCTTCGAACTGGATAGTACCTCCTTGTCCACAAATGGCACGACGTTCACGGGCGCCGATATCGGACTTTCAGCCGAGATCCTGATTCTTTCGACCAGCGATATGGCGGCGAATTATGCCACCACGCTCGCGGGGCCGGGGACGTATTCTGGCCAGGCGGGGAACAGTGTTGGCTACGAATTTGCGACGGCCAGCGGCGGGTTTTTTCAGCTAACCTCCCCGCCAACCGGTGGCACCGTGACCATTGCCGCTGTCCCAGAACCTGGCAGTCTGGTTCTTTCCTGCCTCGGTACCGTCGGTGTGGCACTGCTCGCCTTCCGCAAACGTCGCCGCGTCTCGAAGACTTAGGGGAGCTCGTCCCCGAGCCTTGCCGTCGAGATCGGCGTGCCTCGCCAAAGCGCTTGCGCCTGCCAATAGGTCAGCGACCGCCAGGCCCATTCGGCTGGCCCGAACAAGAAATAGCGCAGCCAGATCGGGCTGATTACCAGCTGCACGGCCCAAATGCCGAGTACCACAAAATAAAGCTGGTAACGTTGGAGCGAACCGAAAAGCCCAAAACCATAGCCATTGAAGATCGTCGTACACACCAGCGTCGTGGCCAGGTAATTGGTCAGGGCCATGCGGCCTACGGCCGCCAGGCTCGCAGTCAGCATCCGAAATAGTCCGGCCTGCACGACGAGCATCACCACGCCGATGTACGCCAGGGCGATAGCAAGACGCCCCGGATCGTACGTGGCCGAGACCCAGGCAATGTCGATCGGGTCGAATCCTCGGCTATAGGTCCACCACGTGGCAAAGGTGTGTAGGGGCAGACCAAACGCGAAACCGGCGACAGCAAGCGCCGCATAGAATTTCGCTGAACTCGCAGCCGAGATTACTCCCAATTTCATCAGCCCCATGCCGACGAGCATCATGCCGACGGTGTCGCAAAACTCGCCAACGCTCAATGGTTCGATGTCCTCGAACCGATGAACGAACAGCTTCCAATACCCGCCGCGATAAACGTCGAGCGTTTCTTGAATCGTGTTGGCGTCAGGATGGGCGTTGTCGAGCACATCTTGCCATTGGGTTAGTCGATCACGTTCGCTCCTTGTCAGGGCGTGGCCGGCGGTTTCCTGGCCTTGCGCCTCGACCGCCGCGGCGTGCCGCCGTTCCAGTTGCCAGGCGGTAATGGCCGCGAGGGGAACCGTCAGCGTCAGAACGAGCACGCCAAGAGTCACCAGCGTCGGCCCGTACAACTTCCGGAAGGGATACAAAAACAAACCCAATAAGCCGTACCTGGCGAGAATATCTCCGTCCCAAAAGAAATAGGAATGGACCAGCCCGAAGGCCAGTAGCCAGAGCGTGCGGCGGTAATAAATATCTGCCACGCGGCCGACATCGCCCCGGCGTTCAAACCGCTCTGTCAGCAAGATGACGCCGGCGCCGAAGACGATGGAAAACAGCGCCCGCATCTTTCCTTCGAAGAGCACCGTAGTTACGAACCAGACGTTCGTATTGGTATCGCGAGGGGAGTCGACAATCAGATTGTGCTGGCCCTCGAAAGGAAGACCGAAGTCAGTGATGTTGATCAGCAAGATGCCCAATAAGGCCGCACCGCGCAGCACGTCTATTGCCGAGATTCGATCGGCGACAGCCACTGGATCAGTCAGCGTGGCCGGCTCGGCGGCCAGTTCGAGAGGATTGGCGATTGGTGCAGCGCCGGAAGTCTCGTACATCCCATTGCTCGTGTCGGTTGGTAGGCTGTGCCTGCCGGCAATTTGAGTGACGCTTGCGGAAGATGACAATCGCGGGCCGGCAAAAGTTCTATCGCTGTACCGGCCCCGGCCAGGTTGGTCCCAAGACCAGCGGTTTACCTGCTATTCGCCCCTGGAAAGTGCGGGGATTCCGACGAGTGCCGGCATTGGGCCGTTTCCATCGTCTCGGCGCACCGTTTGCTCAATGTATCAAATGGCGTGGGTCGGGCTGGCTGTTGGCATCAGCT
>DASXEJ010000042.1 GCA_036490175.1 Pirellulales bacterium
GCGCAACGCCACCAAGCCTTCGTGCGCGAGCTTGTTGCTGGCCAGCCGATCGAGTCGAATGTAGGGCGAGAAGTCATCGACGAAGGAATTGAAGTGGACCTGGCTGCGCTCTTCGCCTTCCTGCAACGGTTTGCGATAGGCACTGATTTGCGCGCGTGGCCGCGAGTTGCGGTAGCGATGACGTCCTGGGCCCTTATCCAGCCGATCGCTATGGCCGCCCACATAGGCGTAGCCCCAGTTGGTCTCGGCGAAGCGGCAGGCCAGATGGACCGCGTCAAGCTCGGTGTCATCCACCGCCATCACGCCGCCCGGCTTGAGCAGTTTGTGGACGAAGACCAGATCGACGAAGGCGCCATCGAAGCGATGGTCACCGTCGATAAAGGCGAAATCAAACTGGCGGCCCTGCTCGACCAATTTCGGCAGGAAGATCTCTGATGGTTCCGAATGATGTTCAACCAGTTGATCGGCGCCTGCTTCGCGTAATACGTGCAGCGCACCATTGTGATAGTTCTTCTGCTGGAAGGGGTCCATGATGATGTGCGGCTGCCGTACGCCGCCATTTTCGAACATCGCCTCAAGGATGTGCAGGGTCGAAAGTCCCCAGCCCATGCCGACTTCAAGGGTCGCGGCGGGTTTCAATTGACGGACGAGGTCGCCCAGGAACTTGCCGCGGCCGGGCGTGACGCTGGTCGGATAAAGGCTCCTGCTGAAGCCGTTGTCGCCATAGACGATACCCTCGCGATAGAGCCGGTCGATTGCTGCGCGAATGCGTTCGCGAGCCGCCTGCGCCGATGGATCGATCGAGGCCATTGTGCCGCTGGGTCCGCCGTCAACTGCCATCATTCGAAGATGTCCGCCTGCATCATTGAGTTCAATAGACTGCGCCCGAAGAATTGCCTCGATGGCCGGGGTCACACTGTCGCCCGGAAGGATAACATTCTGCGGCGCCGATTACCGCATTGGCCACACCGGTATACAAATCGAATGAGGGCGCGAAGACGGACCTTCTGCTAGGCTGCGCTTGACGGCGGCAATCGATGAATCAGGAGCGTATCGTACAAGTTTTCTTCTTCGGTTTCCTGGCCCTCATTACGTGGGAACTGTACCAGGTATTCGAACCGTTTCTGATGCCGATAGCGTGGGCGATTCTGCTCGCGTTCCTGGCGCACCCGGCATTGATCGAACTCGACCGCTACATCCGCAGCCGAACCACTTCCGCCTTGATCATCACGCTTATCGTTGCGCTGGGCGTGGTGCTGCCAGCGGTTTGGCTCTCGGAGCGTCTCGTCAACGAGGCGCAGACCCTTTACGGAGCGGCTTCCAACCTCTCGACCATGGGCAGTCTCGACCGCGCCGGAACATGGCTCCGTGAAACCCGGGTGGGCGCGCATCTGGCCAACACGCTGGCGCGTCACGGCATTCGGCTGGAAGACGAAATCAAAAGCGTGGGCCTCCGATCGGCGAAGGTGATCAGCGACTATCTGCTGGCCCACAGCGGGTCGGCTGCGAGCAATCTGGCAAGCCTCGTGTTGCATTTTGGCATCGCATTGCTGACGTTCTTTTACCTGCTACGCGACGGCGAGTCGTACTACGAGGGTCTGCGCGCCCTTACCCCTTTGCACGAGCAGGACAAGGCCGTCATCTTCGATACGCTCGGCGCTACGCTGTCGTCCGTGATGCGCGGGCTGATGCTCACCGCGGTGCTCGACGGCGTCACTCTGGGACTCGGCTACCTGGTCTGCGGGGTTCCATATTGGGCCTTCCTGGCCTTGCTCACGGCGGCCGCGGGACTGCTGCCGTTTGGCGGCACCGCCCTCGTGTGGGTACCGGCCATGATCTACCTCGGTTACAGTTCGACGTGGGTAAGCGCCATCGGACTTGGGATTTGGTCGATGATTGCGCTTGCGATTATCGACAACTTCATCAAGCCCCTGGCGATGCGCCATGGCACCGGCTTGCCGACTCTCGCGCTCTTCTTTGGCCTCGCCGGGGGAATCGAAGCCTACGGTCCATTGGGGATTTTCGCCGGACCCGCGGTGATCGCGATATTTGCAGCGCTGCTGCGGGTTTACGAGCGAACCTATGTGACCGATAGCGCCGGATCGGTGATCGCCGTGGCCCCACCGCCCGTTGACGAACCCCGGGTGCAACGAATCGATCCGGTGCCCCAGCCGGAACTTAAAAAGGAGACTCCATGAAATACGCAATCGTCACCGGAGGCGCACGCGGCCTCGGCCTCGGTATCGTTCGCGCCCTGCTGGATGAAAAGGCTGTCGATCAAGTCGCGGTTATCGATCTAAAGCTGGCGCCGCCACCGGCCGAAATCGCGAGCAAAGTACATGGCTTCACTGCGGATGCCACCGACGAAACGCAGGTCCACGCTGCTGTGGAGGCGATTGCCGCCAAGCTTGGCCCCCATCCGGATGTGCTGTGCAATAACGCCGGCGGAGGCGAAGCCAATTGGTTCGAGAAGGGCCAGCAAGAGGAATGGCACAGCGTCGAGATCTGGCGTCGCTATGTCGAACTTAACCTCAATTCGGTCTATCTCGTGAGCAAGGAAATCGTTCCGCGGATGAAGTCGGGCGCGGCGATATGCAACACTTCCTCGATTGCTGGAATGTTGGCCACACCATTGCTGGCGGCCTATGCCGCGGCCAAGGCGGGCGTCATTTCGTACACCCGCTCGCTTGCCCTGCAACTCGGTCCCAAAGGTATTCGCGTTAACGCTGTTGCACCGGGACTGATTTACACCAAGATCTGGGAAGAACTAGGTGCGGCGATAGGCGGCGGTCAGGATCGGGCGCGGCTGGCCTTCGATGCCGCCGTGCGCACGTTGGTGCCACTTGGCCGCGAGCAAACACCCGAGGATATTGGCCGCACAGTCGCTTGGCTGTGCTCGGACCGTGCGGAAAACGTCACCGGACAGGTGATAGCGATCGACGGGGGCATCGTGCTCGGGCGACCGCCGTTGCGATCAGCCTGACGTCCTCAAAAAACAGGCACGGCTCACGCCTCTTGGCGCGGTGCCGTGCCTATCGAGAGTTCGCTAAAGACGGTCCCTGCGGACCGTCTTTAGCGCAGCTTATTGAACCTGAAGCGTCTGCACGTATTTGACCAACCGTTCAATCTTGCGATTTACCTGGTCCTTGGTCAGCGGTGGCCCACTGGTTCCGGGCCGATACATGAAAGCATATCCCCAGATAGGCATTTCGCGCGTTCCGTGACCCTCGGCGGTCGAGGTGCCATTGATGAAGTTGCGCACTTCTTCCGCCGGGAAAACGCCACCGTTATTCTTCGACAACAGGGTCAGATTAGCCGGCTTCTTTTTCAGCGCGGGAGAGACTGGACCGTCCCCTGTGCCGTCCATTCCATGGCATTGCGCGCAATACTGGCGAAAATCCAATTGCGCCGAATTAACCTGTCCCCGAGGTCCCAGAGATGAGTCGTCCTGGGCTCGAGCCACATTCGAAGATAAGCCCACGATAGCGCCGCCCAACACCAAAACGGCTGCCAAGTTCCACAATCCAAGACGTTTAAGCGCCATTTGTCCTCCCCCACACGGTGAGATTCTAGGGCGGAATCGTTACCATTTCTTACCGATCCCGTCAAATGTAAAAGAAATTCGAGGTTTCCGTGAGGAGCCTCGAGCCTGCCCGCCCGGCTGACCTCAGCCGATAGCGCCCCCGACCTGCAGGCGGTTACAGTAGGCGTTATACATGGTGGTTGACGAAAAACAAAACCAGGCGCTGGCGATTATCGAGCGATTACGCACGGCGGGCTTTACTGCCTATCTCGCGGGTGGATGCGTGCGCGACCAAATCCTCGGGGTCACCCCAAAGGACTACGATATCGCCACCGATGCCCTGCCCGCGGAGGTGCAGAAGCTTTTCGACCATACGGTTGCCGTGGGCGCACGTTTCGGTGTGATCATGGTGATTCTCGGCGACCATCATTTCGAGGTCGCGACCTT
>DASXEJ010000043.1 GCA_036490175.1 Pirellulales bacterium
TGCACCATAGGCTGCTGACGCCGTCGAGATACTCGCGGCCCTCGATATCGACCAGCGTGCAGCCATGCGCGCGCTCGATTAAAAGAGGCTCATACTCTGCCATCTGCGTAAAGGCGTGCCAAACATGCTCGCAATCCCAGCGCGCGAGCTCGTCGCGCGTGGGCTTCGCGCGCCCTGAATCGTCGCTCTGCCGACCGCTCACGGCAGGGAACGCGGCCACGGGGTCTACCATTGAATCTTCACCGGTGTCCCCACTCTCACGCCGAGCATCGCGGCGGCACTATCCCCCACAATGGCCAACTCCAGGAAACCGCTGGAGCCAACTAACGCCAATAGTGTCATCTCGGGCTGATCGCTATAGGTGCGAAAGATACCCTGTGTCTGATGTTCATCGCAGTGAATTTGTGCGCGCTCATCGGTCGGTACCTCGATGAGCATATCGCTCGTAATATCGGTCACCAAATTTCCGAATGAATCGATCGACCGCACTTGTCCTTCGATCTTGTTTGGCAAGATCCGCACCTCCGGTTCGGGCAGGCATTCGAGCCGCTGCCGTGGCACCCCTAGTTGGCTCGCGTCGAGACCGAGGCTCAGGCGCGCGGCCACCGGCGCCATGATGTCTCGGCCGTGGAATGTGGCTGAAACGCGTGGCTGCCAGAACCGGTCCTCGGTTAAGGCCACTATTCTAGAGGGGGACGTGCGCGCCGCCAAGCAACTGAGCAACCCGTTGTCCGGCGCGATGTAGTGGCGCCCTGCGATTTCGGCGTATACGATTTTCCTCTCGCTGCCGACACCCGGATCCACAACCGCCACATGGATGGAGCCTTTGGGAAAGCTTTCGGCCACATCGAGCAGGGCCCAGGCACCTGCCACGATATCCTGTGGTCCAATGGCATGTGTGATGTCGATCAGCACGGCATGAGGATTCAACGAGAGAATGACACCCTTCATTTGTGCGACATACGGGCTGCCCACGCCAAAATCGGTCAAAAGAGTAATGATTGGGCGCAGCACGTCTGACATGGGCACGGTCTTGTTCATTCAGTTGGATGCGTGCCAGACGAGTGTATCCAGATCGACGTTGCCGCCGCTAAGGATTACACCCACGCGGCGGCCGGCGAAGCGGTCTGCGTTTTCTAGCAGCACCGCGACTGGCACGGCGGCCGACGGCTCGATTATGATTTTCATCCGCTCCCAAACGAATCGCATCGCGCTCATAGTGGCCGCGTCGTCGGCAGTGACAATATCTTCCACAAGTTTCCGGATGACGGCGAACGTAAGTTCCCCAAGCGACGTGCGCAGCCCGTCGGCGACCGTTTGCGGATTATCGCTTGGCAAAATGTGACCAGCGACGAGTGAGCGTGCCGCGTCATCGGCCCCCTTTGGCTCGGCCCCTAGGACCTTAGCATTTGGCCGAAGCGCTCGGACCGCGATGGCGGTGCCGCTCAGCAGGCCTCCGCCGCCGACTGGTGCCAGGATGACATCCAGGTTCGGTACGTCCTCAAGCAATTCGAGCGCCGCTGTTCCCTGTCCGGCGATGATTCGTGGATCGTTATAGGGATGCACGAACACGGCGCGCGTGCGGCGCACTACAGCGTCGGCGGTCTCCTCGCGAGAGCGTACGCTCGGCTCGCAACTGACGATCTCGGCGCCGTAGCCCGCGACTGCGGCTCGTTTAACCGCCGGCGCGTTCGACGGCATGACGATGGTCGCCGGAACGCCCCGCATCCGGGCCGCCAATGCCAGCGCTTGGGCGTGGTTTCCAGACGAGTGCGTGACTACGCCTCGGCGGGCCTCCTCGTCCCCCAAGGACAGCACGGCGTTAGCGGCGCCGCGGAACTTAAAGGCTCCCACCTTCTGAAAGTTCTCGCACTTGAAGAACACCTGCGCGCCGGTTGTGCGATCAAAGAATTCCGATCGCAATACCGGCGTGCGGTGCACAACGTGGCCAATTCGCAAGGCCGCCTGGCGGACAGCAGCGAAATCGGGAACAGTTCCGTCGGCCATGCTCTTGCCGCCCTTCGAGGCTACGCTTTGAGCAGAGGTCACAATCCGTCAGCCCCGTGCCCGTTACCTGCTAGTTGCGGGAACGCTAACCTGGATTTCGTCCCCCACAATGCGGACGTCGAAACGGTCGATCTTCACATTGGGATTGTCGCACCACACGCCATCGCATACGCGGAACCGCCAAGCATGCCACGGGCAAGTCACGATTCCCTTCTGTACCGCCCCGGCACCAAGCGACGCCCCCATATGCGGACAGAGGTCGTCGATGGCATGATAATCCTCACCCGACTTGAACACCGCGACCAACCGCCCATTGACCGTGAATGTCTCGCCCCGCCCCTCGGCAATGGCTCCGACCTTGGCAACCGTCACAAACTCCGACATCTCAGGACCCACAGGCGGATTCAAGAGGCCCTGAGAAACCATTTCCCAAGTGGCCGAGAGAAGTTTATTCTAGCCATGCTATGCCGAATAGGGGACACCATTTCGTCCCTCGCGGTAAAGGTCAGAGCCACTACACAATATCGGAACATCGAGTCGCTATGAGAACGAACATCGTCAAACGTAAGTTGCGAGAAGGCAAGCCTTCGTTCGGCACCTGGCTATCGCTCGGAGACCTGTACGCCACGCGCATTCTCGCGCGACTAGGTTTCGATTGGTTGACACTCGATCTGGAGCATTCGCCCATCGACTGGTCGCAAGCGGCGATGATCTTTGCTGCGATTGCCGACGCCGGTTGCATTCCGCTAGCGCGCGTTCCCAAGGGAAATCACGACTACATCAAACGCGTGCTCGACGGGGGTGCCTGGGGGATCGTTGTGCCGATGGTTGACACGGTGGAGCAGGCCGAAATTGCCATTCGCGCGGCCAAATATCCTCCGGTTGGCAATCGCAGCCTCGGCGGGGGGATGCATAACTTGAACTTCGACGCCTCGGTCGCCGAATACTTTGCCCGCGCCAACGACGAAATCCTGGTCGTCCTACAAACCGAAAGCCCGACGGGCGTGGCTAACGCTGAAAAGATCTACTCACTGCCCGGCGTGGATGCGATCTTTGTCGGTCCGGTCGATCTGCGTGCCAACATGCGGTCGCCAGACGGCAAAGAATCCACAGATGCTGAGTTCGAGGCCATGCTCCAGCGTGTCGTCGACATTGGCAAGAAGACCGGGACGCCGACCGGTATGCACACCATGGAAACGGACGCGGCGCAGGCGCGCGCCAAGCAAGGCATGCAGTTCATCGCCATCGGAAGTGAGTTGCGCATGATGACCCAGCGCGCCCAGGAAATCGTCCGAGTTGTAAATCCCGACGTCGGGGATAAAAATCTCGCGAAGTACTAGGAGCAGGGAGTAGTCGGCAGTCGGTAGTACGAGGGAGGTATGGGAGAAATGGTCTCGAACTGCCGACGTCGAGTCACTGCACTGTCTACCGTCCGCCACCAATGATCTATGAGCGTTTATCTGCTTGCTACGCTCGATACAAAGGGTTGCGAGGCGGCGTTCTTACGCGACCGTTTACGTGCCTGCGGTGCGACTGTGACATTGGTCGACACAGGGGCCTTGGGCATACCAGCTTGTGCCGCCGATGTGTCGCGGGAGGAGCTCTTCCGCGCCAGCGGTAGCGAACTCGCGCAGGTCGTCGCCCAAAACGACCGCGGTCGTGCCATTTCTTCGGCTGCCCTGGGAGCGGCTCAACTCGTGCGTCGGCATTACGATGCAGGTCGCGTTTCGGGCGTGTTAGCGATGGGGGGCTCGGCGGGCAGCACCATTGGTTCGGCGGCCATGCGCGCTTTGCCGCTCGGAGTGCCCAAGCTGTTGGTCAGCACGCTGGCGTCGGGGCAGGTGCGTCATTATGTCGGCGACAAGGACATTTTGATCCTCAATTCAGTGGCCGACATAGCCGGTTTGAATCATATCAGTCGCACAATTCTCGACGCGGCGGCCCGAGCGATGGCTGGCATGGTTTGCTTTCCTGCCGCGCCGACCACCGAAGGGGCAAAGCCCCTTGTAGCGGCCACGATGTTTGGCGTGACGACCCCTTGTGTCGACCGCGCTCGGCAAAAGCTGGAAGAGGCAGGCTTCGAGGTCTTGGTCTTCCACGCTACTGGCAACGGTGGCCAGGCCATGGAATCGCTGGTTGCCGAGGGGCTCATCTCCGGAGTGCTCGATATCACGACCACGGAATTGGCCGATGAATTGGTCGGCGGCATGCTGTCGGCCGGTCCAGATCGATTATCCGCCGCGGCCAGAGCCGGCGTGCCGCAAGTGGTTTCGGTAGGGGCTACCGACATGGTGAACTTTCACGCGCCCGAGACTGTGCCCGAGCGTTTTCGTGGTCGGAAGTTTTACCAGCACAACGCCAACGTGACGTTGATGCGGACGACTGCTGAAGAAAATGGCCGCCTCGGCGAGGAAATTGGTCGCAAGGTGGCTGCCGCACTTGGGCCGGCCACGATCATGTTCCCAACGGCCGGCGTATCGGCCATCGATCGCGAGGGTCAGCCGTTCGACAACCCGGCAGCGCGACAGGCCCTGTTCGCAGGAATCCGCCGCACGGCAGGCACTACCGAAATCGTGACGCTCGATAGCCACATCAACGACTCCGAATTCGCCGATGCGGCGGCCGCCCGACTGATCGCAATGATGAAAACGAGAACGAGGGTAACACGCGAGCGCAGCGACGGATAAAAAATGGCTCACAACAATGAGACGCCGCCAAGGAACAAAATCAAAAAGCCCGCAATTCGCCGCGACCATTCGCCGTTTTGCGCTGAGCCGTTTGCGTCGTCTTTCTGCGCCATCGAATTAGTAAGAATCCCGTTAGAGTTAGTTTGCTCGGCATATCGTCTAAGGAGTCGTAATGGCCCTGTTTTCGCGCGATGAGATACTGCAACGGCTGCGGGCCAAAGTCGCCGCTGGCCGGCCGATCGTTGGTGGCGGCGCCGGAACCGGATTAAGCGCGAAACTGTCCGAGGAGGGGGGCATTGATCTGCTGGTGATCTACAACTCGGGACGTTTCCGTATGGCGGGACGAGGCTCGCTGTCGGGCATGATGCCTTACGGCGACGCCAACGCCATTGTTATGGAAATGGCGCGCGAGGTTCTACCCGTCGTCAGCCGCACGCCGGTACTGGCCGGTGTGTGCGGCACCGATCCCTTTCGCGTGATGAAGCTGTTTTTGCGAGAAGTCGAGCAGGCCGGCTTTTCGGGCGTGCAGAATTTTCCTACCGTGGGGCTGATCGATGGCACTTTTCGCGCCAACCTGGAAGAGACCGGCATGGGGTTCGGACTGGAGGTCGACATGATCCGCACCGCCCACGAGATGGGCCTATTGACGACTCCCTACGCCTTCAATCCCGAAGAAGCCGGGATGCTCGCCCGGGCCGGTGCCGACATTTTGATACCGCACATGGGTTTGACCACCAAGGGAACGATCGGCGCCCATACCGCGCTGACGCTCGATGAATCGGTGGCACGTGTCCAGGCGATGCACGATGCCGCCTGCCGGGTGAATCGCAACATCCTGGTACTCTGCCACGGTGGTCCCATCGCAGAGCCGTCCGATGCGCAATATATCCTTGACCGCACCGAGGGAATTGTCGGTTTCTATGGCGCCAGCAGCATGGAACGCCTGCCGGTCGAGCCGGCAATCACCGATCGCGTGCGGGAGTTTACGCAGCTGCGGTTTAAATCGGCAAACTAGGTTGCGCGGCCGAATCGCTGGACCAGATTTTGCCAGGCGATTTCGGACTATCGCCGCGTACAATGCTGGGACGCCGGCCGCCCATGGCGACCCGCAGCTTCGACCGCGTTAGAACGCCTATTGAGAGAAAACACCCGTATGGCCACCGGTTTCGAGCTTACCCAGGGGACCTGGCAGGAACGCCTCGATTATGTCGTCACAATGATGCGCGAGATGAGCCAAGAGCGGGATCCGCAGAAGATGGTCCAGGCCTATGTCGCCCGGGTGCGTCGTCTACTGCCAGGCGATCGTTGGATGGCCATCAGCCGGCGCGAGCTCGAGCCGGCGCAGTACCGCATTACGCGGTCGAGCATTTGGAACGTACAGGTCAATCCTTGGAAGGAGCAGCACAAGCTACCAGTCTATGATCGGGGGCTGCTGGGCGAATTATTATATGCGGGGTTACCCCGCATCATTAACGGCCTCGACATTGCGGACGACGATCCCGCCGCCGAGCATTTGGAAGGGATGGAATCGCTGCTGGCGATTCCCCACTTCGAAGGGGGACGAGTGCTGAACATGGTCGTCACCGGCAGCAGGCAGCCAGACGCGTTCGATCCCGAACGGCTGCCAGAGATGTTCTGGCTGAGCAATCTATTTGGCCGCGCCACGCAGAACCTAGTTCTGTCTGAGCAAGTGCAAGCGGCCTATGCGGCGGTTGATCAGGAATTGCAGATTGTCGCCGATATCCAGCGTTCGCTACTGCCGCGCAAGCTGCCGCAGGTCCCTACATTGGATCTGGCCGTCCATTACCAAACTTCGCGACGTGCAGGCGGCGATTACTACGACTTCTTCAATGTTCCAGGCGGCAAGTTGGGCATCTTGTTGGCCGACGCCAGCGGTCACGGCACACCGGCCACTGTGATGATGGCAATCACACACAGTATTGCCCACGCCTATCCCGGTCCCCCGTGCCCGCCGGGCGAAATGCTGAGTCACCTCAACGAGCAGCTGACCAAACGCTACACGAGCGACAACGATTCGTTCGTAACGGCTTTTTATGGCATTTACGACCCGGCCACCCACCACCTGAATTTTGCCATCGCCGGGCACAATCCGCCACGCTGGCGGCATCGCGACGGCACGATCGATCCGCTGGGAGACGCGGCCGGCCTACCGCTCGGAGTGTATGCGGGAGAGCAATATCCTGGTAGCGAATGCACTTTGGCCGCCGGAGACACGTTGCTGTTCTACACCGACGGCATCACCGAGGCGTCGGGCAAGTCGTGCGAGCAGTTCGGCGTCGAGGGGCTTGACGAAGTGCTATGCCGGAATTATTCCTCCGCCGACGAGTTGCTCGCGGCGCTCCAGCATTCGCTCGAGATATTCACCAACGGGCAGCCGCCCGACGATGACCGGACGGTGGTAGCGGCCCACGTCAAAGCTTAGCGGCAGTGGGCTCGTGCCGGATAGCAACCCGCCGGCCAATGTCCTAATCGCGCATCGACTACCACAGCCCGTAGCCGGTGCTGGGGCGGCCGGCCTGCGCCGGGACCACGACTGTGGTGTGGCCGACTCCGCGCCATTGGCCGCTGTAAGGCGAGTTCGATGTCCACATCGGCGAATAATTGCTGGTAAACGGCGTGGGGTTCACCGTCGGGCGCGAGTTTGAGTAACCGAACCAGCGCTGCGCGGCCAGGCGGGCCTGGCGTTGATCAGCTTCGAATTCGGCCCGACGCCGAACGGACACCTTCGGGTCGCGATAGCGCCGCATGGCCTGCTCGTAAAACCACATCTCGGGCGTGGGGGTCAATTGGCCCAGCGAGATCTCGGGCTCAACGGCGGAAAGCTTCTCTGTCGAGGTCTTCGGATCACCCTCTTCCATCTGGGGCTGATTCTGAGCGTGTGCGATAGCTGCCGAAAACAGTAGCACGCTGGCGATGGCCGCAACTAAAGGCTTCATGGCATTCGCTCTCCCGAAGGGATACCCAAGAGATTATACGCCCTCGCCCTCTCGCAGGGACTCTGCAAGAGCTGGATCGGCGAGAAGACGGGTGGCGGCGCAGCACGATTCGCCAAGGTGGGTTCAAAAGTCGTGGCCTCGACACCTGCGGTGGTGCCGGAGCGCGCACGCCCAAGGTCGAAGTCGATCAATCGGCGCGTCGCGGGTCGTCGCGCGATTCGTGTGGGCATTCAGAGGGCTGTCGTGCGCCCCCTACGAGGTTTGTTCGGCGGAATCGGGCTTGCGGGTTTAACCGGATTATGTCGGCAACCAGCTGCGGCCAGCTTGCGGCCAGAAGGTTTGATCATTCGCCCCAAACCTACGGTCGTGCCGTGCTAGCTGGCCCGCCGGCGTTACGAAGGACTGGTACTCGGCCGTCCCGCCTTCGACCACCAGTACGTAAACCAAGTCGCCGCTACGCCACACAGACATAGCTCGCTCCTGCGTCTTCACGAGCGGCGCTGGCGGCGGTCCGCTGGACAAGCCGACCAGGCGCGGCACATTGCGTCCGGCCTCATATTCGATCACGTACAGGGTCGCACGCGCACCGGCCGCGCGCATCTGATAGGCGATACCCCGGCGACGATCCAATAGGCCCGTGATTTCGCGCCATGAGGTGGGCTGCACGGACAGCGTCTGGGCCGTTGGGAATCTGCGAGGTGGTGTTTTCTCGCTGACCAGGTTCTGCGCGGCGGGGTCATGCGCCGCGGCTTTTTCCTCAGCGCTCAAGAACCAGCCCGAGCTGAGGATCTCGTCCGGGTTCATTTCATAGACCGTTGGCCGCAACAGAACGTAAGCCATCAATAGCACGGCGGTCGTGACCGCAACGAGCACTCCCGGGCCAGCCCAGCGGTGCGATAACGACCGTGGGGGCGGAGGTGACACATTGGTAGGCGCATTGTCTGACGGCACCTTTGCTAGCGGGCGGGAATCGGTTGCCGAAATAGATGCCGCCGCTGGCGTGCCGGCCGCAGCAGGCTCGAGCGGGTCGCAGGCCGCTACCGTCAAAGCGGCCAGCAGCCTGTCGACTGATCCCGCTGGCACGGCCAAATCGTGCAGAGCGTCAACGATGGTGCTGTCCAATCGTTGGCTGCGTTGCAGGGTGCGGCGCAATTGAGGATTTTGCCGAACGCGGTCCGCCAGCAGGGCGAAGTCGGGGTCGGCTAAGTCGTCGACACCGGGGCGCGCTGCGTCGATCAGTTCCCGCAGGCGTCGATCCTGGTCGTCTCGTTCATCCATGTAGCACCTTACTCGATCCAGCCATTTTCGGACCCTTGCCGTGTGGCTTACGGCGAAGAATGAATAACCGCCGCGGCGCGGCTACCCGTCGCTTGCAACTCCAACTCGAACAGCCGTCCGCGCAGTTGCCCTTTGGCGCGGGAGAGCCGGCTCATCACCGTTCCCAGCGGAATGTCCAGCCGGTCGGCAATCTCGCGATAGGAGTATTCCTCAAAATAAAATAGCAACAGCACAAGTTTGTAATCGTCTGGCAAGGCGTTCAGCGCCGCTTGCAATCGCTCGCGGTCGACCACGCTTTCAGGGGGCGGCTGAGCAGGGATTTCGTTGACGTTCAATTCCACGTTCGCCGCAGGCAACGGTGCGCGGCGACGCGATTTCAAGTAGCAATTCCGCAGAATCGCAAACAACCATGCCCGGGCGCTTTCGACCGCGCGCAATTGCGTCAGCTTGACCTGCGCCGCCAAGAAGGTCTGCTGGGTCAGATCTTCGGCATCGGCCGTCGAGCCGCACAAGCGGTAGGCGTATCGGTACACGTCGGCATGGTGATCGACGACTAATCGTGCGATGGGAAAATCGCTTGGGCTATCCGCCATGAACCACCCCCACTACAGACCCCGGAGCGAGCCAGAATATTCCCGCCCGGCTGAATCAAATCCCTTATTCCGCCTCGGTGGCACTTGCCCGCTACGGTTTACAAGCACGCTGCGCAATGTCTCGATTGCCCAGCGGGCTTGCCGTAGCGCGACCGCGCCGCAGAAAAAAGCTAATCGAATTGTAACGGAGCGGGAATAAACGCCTATCCTCGCGGCATCAATAAGTCGGGCGGAAGCCGGTCGCAGCGCGCCACGGGCGTGCCACCGCATAGGACACTTCCTTTTGAGAAAGGTTTTGACATGAAGAAGTTAGGGATGCTCGCACTGTTGTTGGGTGTGCTCGGTTCGGCTGTGGTGGGTTGTGAGCCCGCCAAGAAAAAGGTCGAGCCGGCCAAGCCCCCCGCAGCTGCCGAAGAAGCCAAGCCGGATATGCCGGCCGCCGACGCGCCGAAGGCCGAGGCTCCGGCCGAGACCAAGTAGCCGCGCACGGGCGATGTAAAACCACGCGAATGAGGGGGGGCCCGGCGCGCCGGCCCCCCCTTTTTTCGTAGTCTTGCCGTCCGGCAGGCCCCCCGGCCCGGTCTGGCGCACAGCCTGCCCTGTCTGGCCTCTTCACTGCGGAAATACTTGAACTGTGGGACATGCTTGACGGCGCCTATTCTGGCTGCCCAAAATTGGGCCGAATCGCCCCGCCCCCCACGACCAACGATCGCGCCCGTTCACGGCTTGATCCCTTCCCCAAGAAAGTCACCGCCATGACGAACCTCCGCCCCTCGCGCCTGCATAAATATTCCAGCTGGGTACTTGTCGCTGCACTGGCACTCTCGGCTACCTGGGCCTCGGGAGCAAAGGAATACATCAGCGGCAAGGTTTGGCCCGAGCCCAAGATTGTCGATCCGGGGTCTGCCGGTGGTCCGCCGGCCGATGCCATCGTCTTGTTCAACGGCCAGAACATGACCGCTTGGGAAGGTGGGGATAAATGGCAGGTCGCCGACGGCGTCGCCACAGCCAAGGGGGGCGGCATCACCAGCAAGCAGAGCTTCGGCAATTGCCAACTCCACCTGGAATGGGCCGAGCCTGCCGTCGTGACGGGATCGGGCCAGGGGCGTGGCAACAGCGGCGTTTATCTGCAAGGCCTGTACGAAGTGCAGATTCTCGATTCGTACGACAACAAGACGTACTTCGACGGTCAGTGCGGTTCGATCTACAAGCAGATGCCGCCATTGGTGAACGTCTGCCGCAAGCCGGGCGAGTGGCAATCGTATGACATCATCTTCGAGGCGCCGCAGTTCGACTCGGCCGGCAAGCTCAGCAAGCCGGCCTTTGTGACGGTGCTGCAGAACGGCGTGTTGATCCAGAATCATTTTCAGATCGAGGGAGCTTCGGCCTGGGATGCTCCGCCGTCATATATGGCCCATGCCCCGAAACTGCCGCTGTCGATCCAGTTTCATGGCAACCCGGTTCGCTTTCGCAATATCTGGATCCGCGAACTGTAATCGCATCGCACGTTCTGACATGCGGTGACAACTGCTGTCTGGGCCCGGCACTGCGCGGACCAAGCATACCTGCGCGGCGTGCACGAGCGATGGCTGATACGACCCGTTATGGCGCGCATCTAGGGTAATTACCCCAATTTTTGCGGGCCATTGCCGCGCGATTTATTCAATTTATGGAATTATTCACCGGTTGAATAAATGACGTGCGCGACGTTGACATGCGCACATTTCCCGGGAAATAACGAGGTTTCTGTCGAATTCTGTCCGCGCGAACGTCAAGTAGGGGGTTTTTCATACGTCGCGCATTCTACCGCCGGCCCAGCGGCATCGCAGGCGGTGAAACCGGCCGAGGTAGTGGCGGGATTGACGTTCGCAGCGCGCCCTGCGAGTGGAGTAACGGCGCGACGCGCCCGCGCATGCTGGGGGGAGAATGCCGCCTGTCGACGGCGCGCATGTTTAACTAGGAATTCCGAAGCCTCGTCGCAACAACGATTGACGGATCGTCACTGAATGAGGTTGAAAAACCACGCCGCGGTGTTTTGTTGGCCATTGATCTTTTTCAGGGCTCGTTCGGCGGCGTCTTTTGCCTCTGGATCGTTCGTATTGGCGATCAAAGCTTCCAAAGCCTTGACCGCACCGTACTCCTTGGCCGCGGGACCAATCTCTCCGAGACGGACGGCAGAGGGCACCTGGATGTTCGCGATAAATCCTATCCGCTTCTTCGGGCCATTAATGTACGCAATCAGCCCGTTCACGTCGGCTGGCGTCCAAGTCGACGGGGGCGCTTGAAACTTAGGGCGATGATTGACGCGCCAGCCGAGGAAGAGGGCAACGCCGGTCACCACGATGAGCATCGTCCCCAGACCGAATTGGAACCAGCGGCGGCCAGTAGGATGCGTAGCCATTCCGACATTCTAACCAGAGCTAGTCTTCCGGTTGAGAGTCAGTCCCAAGATGCGCTAATCTGATGGCTCTCGTCGAATAGTAGACCGGATATATAAAGGGCCCTCACGGTCCAGCGATCACGGGAAGCATTGTCTGGAGCAAGGCCGTGCCCGGTACGAACCCGAAGCCGCCTTTGACGTGAGGACGCAGTGCTTTCACCGGCCGTGGGTGCGATGTGCCGATGTCGAGTGTCTGGTACGCTTTCATGAAAGGGTTCTCGTCGCTCGATTGCAGGTTAGTTGCCCACCGGTCCGGTGATAGAAATGCAGATCACCGCCGCCGGTGGAATGAGGTTCGGGCTGTGCCTCGGTCTATCAACGCGAGTGCGACTCTTGGCCGTCGCCCGTTTCAGTTTGGCCTGAAAATGTTGCTGCTGGCCGTGACGGTGGTCGGGCGTCTCTCGTGGCTGTGGCAGGAGTTTGCCTACCTGCAGTTCCGGCCCAGCGCCACAGTTACCTTCTGGATTTTTGGGGAGCCCGTATTAGACATTGCCTGGGTCGCCGTTGATGGCCGTGGAGTAATCCCTACGTACAATGGACGCGCTCTCAAGCAGAAACTCAACGATGCAGACCTTGGTCGCCTACGAATGGCCACACGGTTATTTCCGGAGGCAGGGATTGGGATCACAGCCATTGAGCCGCTCGCCGACGGAACAGTCCATGCGTAGGCGTGCCCAATTCCCATCAACTGATTTTCCCGACCAACTCGCTGCTAGGACAATTCCCGGCCTGCACATACTAAATACCTACTACCAGGGTAAGCGTTAAGGTGACCTGGAAAAACGGCCCATTTCCGGCGCCGCGGGGCAAACGGCTGCCGCAACTGCATGAGAACGCCCAGATGTCTACATCCTGCGAGCCGCCCACCCGCCGCCGCTGGTTCGAGTTTGGGATCGGCACCATGCTCGTGCTTGTGGCAGCTTTTGCCATACCGCTGGGGGAATTGAGCCATGTCCGCAAACGAAAAGCATTCATTGCGGCAGTAGATGCAAGTCACGAGTACTGGAGTGTGGAGCGCGCCACAAAGTTTGAAGAATGGGCGGCTCAAACTGGGAGCCGCTACTATCCGCCCGTAATTCCCTGGCCGAGACGTTGGCTGGGAGACGAGCCCATCGAGCGCATCATCATCATCGACAGCCCCCCGACGATTAAGCAGGAAGCGATGGCACTGTTCCCTGAGGCCGTGGTCATCGACATGTTGTCTCCAAGCGGAAGCCGGGAACTACAACATCCGGCACGCGATCGCTGGGGCGACGGCAGGCAATAGACGCCGACCAACTCACTGTTCAGACGCTGCCCCCCTGGTCGGTAGTGCGTCAGTCTGAAATCAGGATTGGTACCGATGCGGGCATCGCTATCCTCTCTGGGGTGGCCTCTGATACATGGGTTGTATTGCCGGGGCGGTCCCGCCCGCCTGGTCCACGAACGTCATGTCAAGGATTGTCGCGGCGTCGTCACCGGAGTG
>DASXEJ010000044.1 GCA_036490175.1 Pirellulales bacterium
ATCCAGTAGCGCCTCATGTCATAACTCCTCAATTTATAAATCCGAGCCTCATCCTCATGACCGATCCGTACCTGCGAGACTATTTGGCGGCGAGGCCGAAACGGAAGACGCATTGCATACCTGCTCAAAGATTCAGTGTTCAATGCGCGGTGTGTTGCGCTGCAGCGCGCCCCCATATTATTCTGATTCGCGCTGCCCTCGTAACGGCTGCGCCGGCCGATCTCGTGTGTTTATACTCGCGTGTTAATGAATATGGAAATGGGCATCGCTCTGGCGGAGCCACCCGCGCCAGAACAGGTGGCAACCGGCGAGCAGCTGCAAACGGTGCTGCTGCAGTACGGTCGGCCACTGCGGTTCGCAGGCTGGAACTTCGCGGGCGCAATCCTGAAGAGCATGGACCTTCGAGAATGCGAGTTCGTGCGCTGTCGCGGCGGACACACCGACTTCTCTTCCTGCGATCTGACCGATGCGCGCTTCGACGCCTGCGATCTGAATAATTCGCTCTGGCGCCGGGCACACCTGTCCGGCGCGGCTTTCCACGACTGCAAGCTGACCGGCATACTGATCCAGGAGGCGCGCACCCTCGGCCTGCGCTTTGCTCACTGCCTGCTGGTAAATGCCCGTTTGCCCGGCCTTTCTTTTCGCAAGGACCGGCTCGAGGGCCTCGACTTCCAAGGAGCAGATCTTGCAGCGGTGGATTTCCGCGACGCAGTCCTGATCAATTGCAATCTACGCGAAGCCAATGTGACGCAGGCCCGCTTCGAGGGCTCGGATCTCAGGGGTGCCCAGCTCGGCGCCTTGCGCCTAACCGATGCCTCGCGCTTCAAGGGCGCCATCATCTCAAAGCATCAGGCTGCGGATTTGCTGGCCGGGCTCGGACTAACCGTAGCCTGAGCGGCGAAGGAAGAACGGTTGGGCGCACTCAGTTCGGTCGCAAACCAGTAGGCCCGCATGTGGGCGATCATCAATCCGGCCCGCAAGCCGCCCATCACTCGGGTTGCCTCGCCCTTGTGTGCTTTCATTGATACCCTCCCCCGTCTGCGTCGGATCATGCAAAATCGACCGCATGAAAGCAATCGCAAGAGGGGGCGGTATGAAGCGAAGTGGAATCACGCTGGCCGTGGCGGCGGCGCTCGGAATGACCTTTACCATCATGATGGCCGGATGCGCGGGCCCGGACGACAAGGGCGTGGCTGCGCTTGCCGCGCGCGTGACGGCCCTGGAAGACCAACTCGCCATTCAGAAGGTGGTGATGGGGGAATATCCCCACGCGATGGATCAGCAGCGCATCAAGGATTACTCAGAACTGTGGGCGCCGGATGGCATCTTCGTCATTCCAAGTCTGGCCACGCTGCACGGACCGAAGGCGATCTTCCAGCTGATGTCCGACCCCAACGCATTCGCCCAACCGACCAAGCCCGGCGATCCACCCCGACCACCGCGACCCGAGCCGCGCAACTACCAGGTACCGCACATGATCGGCAGCCTGGCCTATGACGTGAAAGGCGATACGGCCACCGGTATCGCATACTGGATGGAAACCACCCTAGTGGACGGCAAGGCGGCCGTGGTGGGTTCCGGCCACTACGAAGACACACTCAGGAAGATCAATGGCGAGTGGAAGTTCGAAAAGCGCACTGTGGTGCGTGACGTGCCAGCGATGACGCCGGAGCAGATGGCACAGGCGCCAGACCGCTACGCCAAATAGCCAAATATTCGATGCTGTCCTTTCTCATTCCTGCAGTGCGGACAATCGGGGCAGCTGCTGCGCATCCGCATTGCACACCAGCGCAATATTAGCGAGTAAACGCCGCAAATAACTCAAGAGTCTCCGCCGCTCCGCTTGGGAAAAGCTCGTAAGTAACAGAGCCTCGCGTTCCAGTGCGCTAACGATGATCCGATCGTGCAGGGCCATTCCGGCGGAATTCAGTCTCAGAAAGTTTCTTCTGTTGTCGGCGGCATCGCTGCTCACATCAAGATAGCGCAGCTTCTTCAAGACATTGATGGCACGGCTCACACTTCCCGCGGTCACCCCTGAAAGTAGCGAGATGTCCTTGCCGGTGATACCAGGGTCCGCAGCCAGAAGCGCCATCACTCTCCATTCCATGATGCCCAACTGATAGTGCCGCATGTACGCCTGCGATGCGCTGGCAACTATCTTATTGCTGATGGCGACCATCAGGAATGGCACGCTTGCATTGCGATCCATGAATTGCACACTGGGCTGGGTGCCAATTCTGCGCCGGGATCGAGGAGCGGATGCGCCTGGACTCTTAGGCATCGAGCCCTCAGGCGAGAAGCAAGGATTTGCGATGCGTTTCGACACCCAGGAAGGAGTAGCTCAATCCGACAACCAGACAACAGGCGGCCAGAAACAGAAATGCCGGTTGTACCGCTGTCTGCGTTGCCTTGGGAGTCACAAGATTGTGCGTACCAGCAATGATGCCCAGGGCCAACGGCCCCATGATCTTGCCGATTCCCGCCGAAGCTGCAGATATCCCCATGGCACGGGCCCCCAGCCGCACGGGGAATAGCTCGGCGGCGTACGTGTTCAGATTTGAATAGCCACCGTCATAAAAAAACTGACCGATCAGCAGAAAGATGAAAAATACCGAAACGCCCTCGACGTAATGGTCGCGAAACATTGCAGCGAGCGCCAACATCACGGCGCCCATGTAACCAACCAGCTGACCGGAGGGCACACGGCCGACCCATTGGGGCAGGAAGGTGAACGCGATACGGCCGGCAATCGCGGATAGACTGACCAATACAAACAGGCCAGCGGCACGCTGCGTCGTTACTTGTAGCAGTTGCGCGAGGATCGTTGGCCCCCACAGCAGCACTCCGGACAAGGCAGTGCCCAGGCTCAGTTGGATGAGAACAATGAGCCAGAAGCGCCTGGGCTGCGAATAAACCTCGAGCACGGACCCGCCGGAGCCGGACGTTCCGACAATCGGGTCAGCCGCTCCGGGCGGAAACTGCAGCAGCGTCGTTGCCACACGCCGCGCCTCCGCCACGCGACCTGCGGCTATCAGCCACTTAGGGGATTCCGGCACGACGAAGGTGATGATCACGACCAGGATCACCGGCACAAAGCCCAATGCCGCGGTACCGCGCCAGCCAAGCGCTGGAAACAACATCGTGACGACCAGCGAGGCGAGCAGCAAACCGATGCCGGCCGGAATTCCCATGCTGCTGGTCAGCAGGGTGCGTCGGGCGACCGGTGTGTATTCGGCG
The DNA here is from genome assembly GCA_036490175.1 of Pirellulales bacterium. NCBI lineage: Bacteria > Pseudomonadati > Planctomycetota > Planctomycetia > Pirellulales > Pirellulales bacterium. Next base: position 3,238 of record DASXEJ010000044.1, read on the forward strand.
ATCAGGGCAAACTGGCTTGCTCCGGCCCC
>DASXEJ010000045.1 GCA_036490175.1 Pirellulales bacterium
ATCAAGAACACGCTCGCCTCGGAAACGTGCGCTACCGACGGCGAGCGGGTTTATGCCCTGTTCGGCAACGTCGGGCTTTACTGTTACGACCTGGATGGCGACTTGAAGTGGACGTACAAGATTGCGCCACGCGAGACTCGCTACGGCTGGGGCACCTCGATGTCGCCCATCGTGCATGGCGAGCGCGTCTACCTGGTCGACGATAACGAAGAACAATCGACTCTTCTGGCGCTCGACAAACGCACCGGCAAAGTAATCTGGCAAGTACCGCGCGACGAAAAGACCAACTACTCCACCCCCTTCGTCTGGGAAAATCCACTCCGCACCGAGCTTGTCATCTCGGGTATCAATTGGGCCACATCGTACGATCTGTCGGGCAAAGAACTGTGGAAGATCAAAGGCAAGTCGATCCTGGCCATACCCACGCCCTTCGAGCGATTCGGTTTGTTGTACGTCACCTCTGGTCACGTTGTGTGGGGTGAGAATCAGATCTTCGCAATCCGTCCGGGCGGGTCGGGTGATATCACGCCCCCCGTGGTCGAGCAGCCGACCGAGCATGTGGCCTGGTGGCGCAAGGCCGGTCCCTACCATCCGACGCCGCTAGTGGTGGACGACGCCTTGTACATGCTGCTGGATCGCGGTTTCCTGGCCGCCTACAACGCCAAGACGGGTGAATCGATCTACGACAAAAAACGCATTCCCAACGGCCGCGCCTTCACCAGTTCGCCTTGGAGCTATGCCGGCAAGGTTTTCTGTTTGAATGAAGACGGTGTGACGTTCGCAATCCAGCCGGGCGAAGAGTTCTCGATCCTTTACACCAACGAACTGGCCGATGATGACATGTGCATGGCCACGCCCGTTGTTGTCGACGACAAACTGCTGGTGAGGACAGCCGCCCGCGTGTATTGCATTCAGAATCGGGCGGAAACGCCTGCGACCGCCGGCAAATAAGCGTAGACGGGCAAGCAGCGCTTACGACTAGCCTGTGCGCACGATGGTCAAGTTAGCTCTTGGCCCAGGTCAGTTCCTGCGCCCTACTTCGAGCTTGAGAAAGCGGCGGCCCATTACGACCGCTAGTATGGCGCCGATCAAGCCGGCAACCCAAAATTGTCCGATCATCTCTCGCGGAAACTCGGCGCCGGGTCCGAATTGGCCGGCTCCACCAGAGATCAGCGCCACGACGAAGACCGCCATCGGCATCAAGCACATCAGGAACATGGTGAGCGTGACGGCCAGCCAAACCCGCGTCACGACCACGAATACCGAGCCCATTCCCGCCGCGACAGTCAATGCGATGGGCAACAACATGGCGAAATTCCATGGCACCGCGTGCCAGTGGATCACAAATGGCGGCTCGAAGTTCACCGCTAGCGCCGCCGCCAGCGAGGCCAAGATCGTAGTAGGCAACAAGTCCACGAGGAACGCCGCCATCCATTCCTTTTGCAGAACGCGTCGTCCGTAGGGGCGCGTCAACTCCGTGGCCAGCACCAACAGTCGTGCCCGCCATAGCGCACCGATTTGCAGGACGCCCATCACCAGTACCATCATGGCGCCAAAATTGAGTCCAAACGAAACCGGGCTTTGTCTGGGGCCTTGCACGCGCCACAACACCAGCGTTTGTATCCCGACCATGGCGATAAGCATGATCAAGGCCATCCGTACGGCGCGCAGCGGAGAATTGCCGCACCGCCAGCGATCGACTCGCTGCCACCAGGTCCAATCCTCGCTACTCCGCGAAGCCCAGGCCTCGATCCGCGCTTCGCGTTCGTCTCCAGCGAAGGCCCAGCTATCACGGTATACTCCCGCAGGTTCAAACAATTTGCGCGTCATGGCAGGCCCTGCCCAATCGCCGCTGGTCGTCCAATAAACGAGGCGGCTCAGGAGCCATGCCCCCAATCCCGCCGAGACGGCAGTCGCCAACCACAGCGCCGCCAATATCGAATAGGTCGGGGCGTGCAATGCACGATCGCTCAGACTGGGTACAACCAAGACGGCCAACATTCCCCACAGTGGAACAATGAGCAACTGCGTCAACCTGGTCACGCCTTGTGGCTTGAATGCAGTGCCTAACGACGTTGTCGACATCGTGGCTATCACGATTCCCACGCAAGCCGTCGCCACGGCCAGCGCGGCGCCAACTGTGGCTCTATCAATCCAAAAGCGCAGTGCGCATGCTGCCACGATGATCAACGCCAGCAATATGCCAAAGCGGCCATGCGCCGCACCGAATCCTGGCGCTAACCGGCGCAGCGGACTACGAAACTGGCTCGACAACTGGGCACCGACGATCCCCGCCAGCAATCCAAAGGGCAGAAAATGGATCGCCGCGCGACTAAAAGGCTGAAACTCGGCGCTTGCCGGTCTCACGACAAGGTTCGGAAGCGCCTTCCGCACCATGGGCAGGATGTCTTCGCCTTGATCGGGTCGCCCGCCGGCATAAACCGTTTCCAGCGACCGTGACTGGGCGAGCGTGGCCAATCCTGCTTCGGAAATGCGCGGCTCGGCGGGGATAGAATATCCAAAGTCGAGCACCAGCACCTTCAAACGCGGCAGCCTCGCCAGTTCGACCAATAGCTCGTCATTGATGGCCATGCGTGAACGTACGACGATCGTCTCCAGCTCATGAAGCCCGGCGAGCGCTGCAAGATTCACCGGCGGCTTACTGGTTTGGATGTTCAGTTGCCGAAGGTCCGACAGCGATCGCAACTTGCCTAGATCGAGCGTGCAGATGCCGTCGATGGTGAGGTACTCACAGCCGGTTACCTGCGCAACACTGTCGAGGCTCGTCGGATCGCCAAAGCACGTGTATTCCACCTGGCGAAGATTCGGCAGTTCTCTGAGCACGCCGTAGACTTCATTCCCCGGTAACGGCACAACAGCCACCGGAGCCGCAGGTGGGGTCCGGTTCAATAACTGTTGCAAAGCCTGCGGCGATTGGTGCATGCTGAACCAAAATGTCGAGAGCATGATTGCATCGACTTCATTCTGTCGCCCTTCGGCTCTCACGTTTTCCAATGCTTGGACCGAAGTGATCAGCAAACGCGGCTGGGGCGGCTGCGGATAGGTCCATTGCCAGGTCGGTGGCTTGTACGTCATCAAAATGTCGAGAACGAAGAAAAAGCCCGCCACCACGACTAGCGCCCAAATGATCGGTCGCGTCAGGTAAGTGACCCCGATCCAACCGGCGCAACGTGCCGCCCCACAAACGGCCGAAGTGCTACGCCGTTTTCCATCGTTGTGGCCCGTCGACAAAGGGTCCGCCGCCAGGGAGTCACCAAAACCGGCTCTAGGCATGACCGTTCAGCTCCACGAAGATCTCTTCCAGATTTAAATCCTCGACCCGCACTTCGGCATCCCATTTCTCGCGCAAATCGTCGAGCAGCTCGGGCGTGACATTCGGCACCGCGGCCAGTGCGCTGGCCCCGTCGACTTTGGTGCGCAGAGCACCGGGCACGACGAAATCGGCCGGAAAGCTGCCAGCGCCGGTCAGCCGCAACCGCTTCACGCGGTCCTTGAGCTCGTCGAGTTCGCAAAAGTGCGCGATCCGCCCCTCCAATAGAATTGCCACGTGCGTGGCTACGCGTTCCAGGTCTGAAGTAATATGCGTCGAAAACAGCACCGTCCGCGAATGCTCTTCGGTCAGCTCGAGAACCGATCGTAAGAAGTCACGACGCGCAATGGGGTCGAGGCTGGCCACCGGCTCGTCGAGCAACAGTAGGTCGGGCCGATGCCCAAGCGCCAGCACCAGCGCCACGGCCTGAAGCTGGCCGGTCGATAGTGCTTGCACACGCGTGTCGAGGGGCACGCGCCAACGTCGGGCCAACTCGCCGGCCCAGGCCGAGTCCCAATTCGCATAAAACGATGCCGTGTAAGCGATCACGTGCCGGACCTTCATCCACGAGTACAAGTACACGACTTGCGGAACATAGCCGAGTCGTGCCTTGGCCGCTGGTGGCAAATCCCACGAATCGGATCCGAGAATTTCGGTCCGCCCCGCATCGGCGCGCAGCAGGCCCAGCAGGCACTTGATCAAGGTGCTTTTGCCTGCCCCGTTGGTCCCCATGAGTCCGACCACGGCGCCGCGCGGAACTTGCAGATTGACTCCGCGTAGCACCGCCGTGCGACCGTAGCTGTACGTCAGCTCACGGATGTCGATGATCGTTTCAGCCACGTTTGTCGCTCCTTGAGTACGGTGCGCACCACGGCAACGATTTGTTGTTCCGTCAGGTTCAACTGCATGGCGCGCGTTACCATCGCGTCGGCCAGAGGGCGTAACTCTTTTTGCCGATCGATCACGCTGCCCGGCGTCGTGGCAGGTCGCACGCGCATGCCGGTGCCGCGAACCCGCTCGACAATCCCCTCGGCCTCGAGCCGCGCGTACGCCTTCGACACTGTCATCATGTTCACTTCCAGATCGGTGGCGAGTTGGCGGATGCTGGGCAGCATCTGACCCGAACGCAGCCGTTCGCTGGCGGCAAGCGCACGAACTTGATCCATGATCTGACGGTAGATCGGTATCCCCGAAGAAGGCTGAATCTGAAATTCGAGCGAAGCATCCGTCACGCGCAGTTGCTCCTGACATGGGAACTTATTGCATTAGTGCATTATCCTACTAATGCACTTACTGTCAAGAAAGAATCCGGCAGCGAATTCTGGCCGACGAATCCGCCGAGCGGTATCGAACGGTGATGCATCACCCGCCGTATGGGTGGGGTAAAACCGCTCATTTGGAATTACATTGCAAAAATGTTATCGCCTTTCCGTTGCGATTTGCTATCGCGCGACATAGCGTAAATGTTGGCCCTGCAATGCGGCGTCGTGGTCATAACAATTGTGAGGCGATATTTAGGGTTGGGCTGCCATGTCACGAATCACGCAATCTGCTCAGGTTGTATGCGCGTCCATAACTCTCTTTGTGTCAGTGCCAGGTTGGACGGCTGCCGCCCAGCCACCAGAACCCGGGGCACTTCTCGACACCTTTGCAAAAGAAGATAGCTCTTCTTACTTTGCACTCCGCCTGTCACCCACGATCACGCGGCCGCTGCGCCATGCGACCGATGTGGTGATCCTGTTCGATACATCGGCCAGTCAGGCGGGCGCGTATCGCGACAAAGCTTTGGCGGCGCTGGAATCGACATTGGCGGCGCTGGCTCCGACAGATCGGGTGCGGTTGTTCGCCGTCGACTTGAATGCCATTCCGTTGATGGAGAAGTTTGCCACAGCGGGCGGACCCGAAACACGCCAGGCGCTGGCGGCGCTGCGCGGTCGTGTACCGCTGGGCGCTACGGATATGGCGGGTGTGCTGGCCGCCACCGGCGATTGCTTCGCCGCAGGTCAAGACGCAACGCGTGGACACGCCGCGCTGTATATCGGCGACGGCATGAGCACGGCGAATCTTTTGCACAGCGACGCGGCGCGGCCGCTGTTCGATCGATTGGTGGCCGAGCATGTGCCCATGAGCAGCTATGCGGTGGGACCGCGGGTCGATAGTTCGCTGCTGGCCTGCCTGGCGAATCAGACTGGTGGCGTGATGGCCGTCGATGGCGAGAATCTCACAGGCGCGCAGGTCGGCAACTGGCTGGCTGCCGCCGTACAAGCGCCGGTCGTCTGGCCCGAACGCATCCAACTGCCGGATTCTTTGAGCAGCGTGTCGGGCGATAAGGCGATTCCGCTGCGTTTCGATCGCGATACGATCTTGGTTGGTAAGGGACAATTGACGGAACCGGCCGTCGTCAAAATGAACGCCGAGAGCGAAGGCAGGACACAAGAGCTCACCTGGCAATTGAATCCCACGTCGCCGAATCCGGATTACGCATTTCTCGAAACACTGGTGGAATCCGCCAGCCATGACGGTGGGCTCAGCCTGCCGACGCTTGGCAGCCAAGGGTTGACCGAGGCGCGGCGCATGATGCAGGACGACGCCCAGGGGCTCAATCGTTTGAGTC
>DASXEJ010000046.1 GCA_036490175.1 Pirellulales bacterium
ATGCCCCATCGCTCACGCTTACTCGTTCAATTGACATTACCCCTGGTGAATTCGAATCGATTGCGACGACACGTTGCGTGATTAAGCCGTTGTAATCCCAACGCGAATAGGCCCGACGCCTTGTCGGTTGCAGGCTTCGGCCAACGACGGGCTGGGCAGTTCGCGCGGCTTCGGCTTCTCTGGATTTCCCAGCTTACCGGGCAGGTGTTTGGTGGCATCTATGAGCGATCTCGCCGCTTTGTCGTTAGCCATTGCCAGCCCAGCACTTGCGCTAATTCACGGCAAAGGTTGAATTGGGCATGCTCGTGTCCACGACTATGCCCAATTCAATTAATTTGTGAACTTGTCGGCCGCCCGTATTTGGCAGCCTTCTACGACGCAAGATGCATTTATTCTATGAATTCACCCGGCTTTCGAAGCAAAATCTCAGGCGTCAATCACTTCGTAACCGGCTAAACGCAGGTGGTCGAGGAGGGCGTGGAGTTTCGCGATAGCGTGTTTACGCCGCCGCTGGTCACGCTCTGTATGATTTTGGGGCGGGTCTTTCGTCCAGACCATTCGCGCCACGAGGCCGTCCCGTGTCTGTTCGCCTTTTCTCGTGTGCCAGGGCAAACGCCCCTGCGCGGCAGGCACCGGCGCGTATTGCAAGGCATTTGCTGCGATTGCCTGAGCGGCGAGCAGCCGCACGCCCGGTCTCGGCCCCGGGCCGGCGGATTGCCGGTCGTCTGGTGTATGGCGCCGAATGGCACGACGGGTTGGAACCCCGAGATGCTCGCCAATCAGAAGGCTTAGCCTCAGTCGCATAGTCAGCGGCCGGGCGTGGGCTTTCCGGTCGCGCGGCTGGTGGCGCTTTTCAGCCTGGCCAGCGGCGCCGTGTTTGATGTAACCGTGGGGCGCTGCCGCGGCAAGTGGACAGGCGAGCCGTCGCTGATGCGGCAATTGCTGGGGCGTTTGCAGACGAACTCGGTGTCATTAGCAGATCGCTTCTTCCGCACTTATTGGTTCTTGGGCCTGCTGGTGAACCGCGATGTGGAGGGTGTGTTTCGATTGCATCAAATCCGCCACCGGTCGACGTATAGGTCCGGACGACCGGCTGGCGATCTGCCCCTTTGCGGGTCATGTCCACAAATCTTCGCCAGCATTTGGATGTGTCAAACGTGGGCCAGATGTTTGTGTGGACGCCAGCCACAGTCCACCGTGCTGCTAATCCGATCTACGACAAAATGTCGCACTGAAATAGCTCAAAAGAAAAATCCCGATTGGGTGCTTGTTCTCCACGTATCGGATCGGTAACTTTAGCCTCTCACCTTGCCGCGCATCTCTCGAAGTCCGCCGTCCACAGTCGTCTTGCCACGCGCTGGCACTGCCCATTCTAGTTAGCGGTGGCTCTGTCCGCTGACTATTACCACGGCCGCTTGATGAGTCTACACCGGCCGAGCTAATCCCGAAATTTGAACCAGATGCCCCATCGTTTCGCAAGCGGCGGCCAGATGTGCGCACGGCCCAATCTGTTTGAGACAATTGCTCAGTCCGACTTTTCCGCCCGCCGATTTGCTTCATGCGCCTCAATGAACCAGGAACCTTCGGATGCCCCTGCCTTTTCAACCGATCAAAAGCCTGAGGACGGTCATTTCACA
>DASXEJ010000047.1 GCA_036490175.1 Pirellulales bacterium
ACGGCTAGGACTACCGGGGTATCTAATCCCGTTCGCTACCCTAGCTTTCGTGCCTCAGCGTCAGAAGAGACCCAGTGAGTCGCTTTCGCCACTGGTGTTCCTTAGGATATCAACGCATTTCACCGCTCCACCCTAAGTTCCACTCACCTCTATCTCCCTCAAGCAATACAGTTTTGAGCGCTGTTCCTCGGTTGAGCCGAGGGATTTCACACCCAACTTGTACCGCCGCCTACGCACCCTTTAAGCCCAGTGATTCCGAATAACGTTTGTACGGTTCGTCTTACCGCGGCTGCTGGCACGAACTTAGCCCGTACTTCCTCTGAGGCTATGTCAAACATAGAAGAGTACCCCTATGCATTTCATCCCCTCTGACAGTGGTTTACAACCCGAAGGCCTTCATCCCACACGCGGCGTCGCTCGGTCAGGCTTGCGCCCATTGCCGAAGATCCTCGACTGCAGCCACCCGTAGGTGTCTGGGCAGTGTCTCAGTCCCAGTGAGCCGGGTCGTGCTCTCACACCCGGTACCCATCATTGCCTTGGTAGGCCATTACCCCACCAACTAGCTAATAGGACGCGGTCTCATCCTCAGGCGGAATCACACCTTTGATCCGGAGATGTTATCCAGTATTACCTGCAGTTTCCCGCAGCTATCCTGGGCCTGAGGGCAGATGAACCACGTGTTCCTCTCCCTTACGCCGCTTTCCACCCCTTGCGGGGCTTCACGCTCGACTTGCATGCCTAATCCACGCCGCCAACGTTCATTCTGAGCCAGGATCAAACCCTTCAATTGTTGTCTTCTTAAACCGGACGAGTCCTCCACGCCATGAGAGCTTTCGCCTTCACGCCGCAGTGACCCGACCGGAGTAGTTAACGTACCTCAAACGGTCTGATTAAATTGCGCTTGGAACGCCCCTGTTACAGGACGCACTCCAAGCATCAGTCACAGTCTTGTGCTGGCTGAAAAATTAACTTGGGATCACTACCAAATTGTCAAAGAGCAAACTTCCCTTGGTGACACTAACTCGTCGTTAGTGCCCCCCAGGGATCGTGCATTCTACTGCTACGTCGTCCTCTGTCAAGCGGTTCATAAAATCGTTTTCTGCCAGACAGTTAGGACCGCTCGTCCCCCATAAAACGCGGAACTCCGCGGCACCCTAAGGTCGTGAAATCTCGCCCGAACTCACCAGCTTCACGCGCCATCAGCAGAGACGCATGCGATGCGCTGCCGACAATTGATTCGCGGGCGATCCTGCCTCGCGAAATCAAGCGCGATCGCGATGTTCCAATCCACCCAAACCATGCTGTCGACATGAACGAATCGCTCGCATTTCCCCTACATGGTGGTGCGCCATCCCAAAGTCCCCTGTGTAGTACGGCGATTGATCGCATTTTCAACGCGACGGGCTGGCGGGAAAACAGGGTCGCGAGGGGTCGATCTACCGCGACCGATCTCCCCAGGAAAACAGAGCGTTGGATGGCGAAATCGCCTGCGCAGCGTTGCCGGCGCAGGCCGCCAAAGGATCAATAGACTTTTTCCGGCGAATCTGGTTAGACTTGGCGCTCGTCGTGTATCGCTGCGGAAATCTCAGGGGGCCCAGGATCGACCATATGTCGAAAGTTCTCATCGTCGACGACGAACCGCAATACGGGGTGTATCTCAGCGATTGGCTGACCCGCGAAGGTTACGAAGTTAAAACCGCCACCACGGCCGAAGACGCGATCGATTTTGGCACGCACTGGCTTCCCAGCGTGCTCGTCGCTGATTGGATGCTCACCAGTTCGCTCGACGGGTTGCAGGTGTCTCAGGCCGTTCGCGCGGCCAATCCGGACCTGCAAACCATTCTGATCACCGGCTACCCATCTCAAGAGCTGAAAGCCCGCGCTGAAGAAGCCAATGTTTTTTCGTTTATCGAAAAGCCATTCTCGTTGACCGAGGTGGCCGGCGCGGTACGGCGCGCCGCCAATATTAGCCGTGCACTTTTTACCGGCCATGTGCTGCTTGTTTCGCCGTCTCCCACCGTCAGCCAACTTGCCCGCGATGGCTTGCGGTGTGCTGGATACACGGCCCACGTGGCTGCAAATGCGCCGGATGCCGTGCGTTTGTTACATGACAGCCCGGATGTCGCGATCGCAATTCTCGATTGCATTGCTCCGGATATCGACTTGGGTATCCTGGCGGAAGAACTGCGTGGCTTGCGGCCAAACCTGATGGTGATCGGCAGCAGCGAGGCGGATGACGGCCAGCAATTCCTCGAACTAGGGATCGATCGATTCCTGCCCCGGTTCTGGGATGTCGACGACCTGCACGCGGTTTTGGTCCAGCCGATCGTGGAATGCACAGAGTGCGGTCTGCCACTCCCGCTTCGGCGGCCCTTGCCCGGCGAGGAGGGCTGCAGCTGGGAGTGCCGCATGTGCGGGGCTAGATACCAGGGCGTAATGCTAGAGGACGCCCCCTCAACGGTGCAACGCAACGTGCGGGCCGCGCAGTCCTAACGCGAATCTTGGGATTCCAGGAGCTGCAACCGCGCTGTGACTTCGTGCCCTTGGCGAAGCACCGTGATCATGACCGCGTCGCCGGGTTGCTTGCTTTCGACGGCCGTCAGAAACTGATCGGCGGTGGAAATCTGCACACCGTCCACGGCGATAACTACATCCGCCGCGGCACGATCGATTTGTTGCGAATCGTAGACAAACGGCCCCTGACGGCGCCGCTCGCGACGAACCTGGGGCCCGCGTAGCCCAGCCAATTCGGCCGGCCCCCCCGGGACCAGTCCCGCGATCAATAGACCGTGCTCGGTCTCATAAACGCGCGTGATCCCGACTTCCGGTCGTACGACACGTCGTTTCTCGATCAATTGCGGCACGAACAGCGAGATCGTGCTGGCCGGGATGGCAAAGCCGACGCCCGTGCTCTGGCCCGTCTTACTGGCGATTGCCGTATTCATGCCGATCAGGCGTCCGTGGCTGTCGAGCAGGGGGCCGCCCGAATTGCCGGGATTTATGGCCGCATCGATTTGAATGATCGACCGCAAACGCAGGTGATTGCGAATGGGCAGCGTCCGATTCAGGCTGGAAACGATCCCCGTTGTGAGCGTGCGCTCCAGGCCGAACGGGTTGCCGATGGCAAAGACGCGTTGCCCCACTTTGAGCTGCGTGGAGTCGCCAATCACAACCGGAAAAAGCATGTCGGCAGTGGCCTCGATTTTCAGCACACACAGGTCGCTGCTGGGATCCGCCCCGACCAACTTGGCAGGGAACGAGCGGCCATTGAATAACGAGACCTCGATCGCGTCAGCCCCCTCAACGACGTGATAGTTGGTCAAAATGTGCCCCGATTTATCGAGCACGGAACCGGAGCCCATGCCCTCGGTAGGGATTTCGAGAATGAAGAGGGCCTCGGTGCGGGCCTTGGTGTTGATGTTCACCACGCTGTGATTGACGTTCTCGTAGACGGCCACATTGACGCGCTCGTCCGGAGTGAAATCCTGCGTGCCGGCCGGCAAACGGGTGGGGGCGCCGATTCCAGCGGCAGTTGCCGGGCCTGGCAATTGGCCGGCCGCTGGTTCCTGGGCGCCCAGGCGCGAAACGGAATCGCCGTCACTCACGTACAGCGCGAGTAAACCGCCTAGAAGTCCCGAGGCGACGCAACAGATCGCATAGCCCTTCATAGAACCGCCCATCCGAGCAATGTGCTGAGAAATGCCTTGTCGATCGAAGTTGGCTCGGCGGTAACGATAGGTAATTCCCCTTTTTAGGGCGAGATCAGCTGCCCGTTGCCTCGGCGTGTGAGGGGCATTTTCGGCGCGTGGGGCGTGGTGTTTACGGGGCTTGAGAGATCGCCTGTGCGCAGTCGTTGTCGGTTGCACGTTCCCAAGCGGCACAGTCGGCATTTCTCGTCCGCATGCGCGCATCTGTGACCACACGCAAACTCAAAGCGCATAACCCATTTGCATGCCGCTTGCCTAATGCCCCCAGCCTGTGATCTCCGATACGTCTAGCGAACTTCATTTTCTGCACACAAGGCGACGGCAGCGGATTTCTCCCCCCGAGTGCAGACCGCTGCATCGCTTTTAGCGCCTCTTTCAAAAATTGGATGACTGGAGAATCACGCATGCGTCGCTCCAGAGTTGGTTTGCTGTGGTTTTTCGGTAGCTTTGCGACATTGATGTCGGCTGTTGGCTTTGCCGACGGCGGGCATCAGCACCCGTGTAAGCCTGCCGACATGTATCGCTTGGATCTGGACAACGCCGCGGATGCGTGCAGTTTCAATTACGACGATCGACGGCGGACAACGCCCGCTGCCGAGGTCGCGGCTGTCGAGACGTCGCTCGCACCGGCAACGGCCTCGCTTGCGGAGCTTCCTGGGTCGGATGGCTGGATCGTGTGGCCCCTCTCAGGGTCCCCCCTGGCGGTGATCCTGTACGTCGACGACGAGACCGCTTGCCAACTCTCTTGCTGGAACGGCCAGGACGAATCGAATCGTACCGAGCCCGCCGACGTGCTCGAATTGGCCGCTGCCCTGAGCGGCTGCATCGTCGGCCCCTGGATCGATCAACAGGAAATCGTAGCCAGTCAAGATGTATGGGCCGGCGACTGCGATGATTATCGCTGCGGCGACCGGGGCGAGTTTCGCTGCTGCGAGGAGGACGATTATCGTTGCGGTCTTGCGCCGACCCCCATCGGCGTCGACAATGTCCCCGCGGATGACCTGTGCGCTGACGACGAAGTCCTGTTCCAGGCTGCGGCGGCCTGTGCCGGTGTACCGTCCCAGTTGCTTTGGCAGCAAGCGATCGAACGATCTGCGCGCTGCGAGTTTGCCTGGTCCGGTTGCAACGATTTTGTCGACGGCTCGGTGGCCGGCTGGCTCGACCAGCGTGCATTGCTCAAAAGCGCCGAAGCATGGCGTGCGATCGGTCGGGCCGCCTGGAACGTCGTTGACGAAATGATCCAGCAGCGCGACGAGGTGCTGAGCGCGACGTCTCGCGGGCTTGTCGGCTGGCTGCAATCAACGCTGGAAAACGCCCAGCGCCCAGCCCGTGCGCTCTCCTCCGAGCCAAGCGAGACATGGCCCAATCTGGGACGTGCTCATGGATCGCTGTTGTCGCTGTAATCATTCGGTCGAGGGGTCAGGCCTCGCCCGAATGATTTGTGAAAGACCGTCTGGCGGGACCGAACTGGGGCGCGTCCTACGGTTGAGCATGTCGTGTTGGGCAAAACGGCGACTTGCGGGGCGCGCCGGTTCAAGCTGGGGGACGAGGCGCTGCTGGGGAAGCTGGCCCGCCTGGAAGTCCGGCGTTTGGGGCAGAATGCCAGTAGGCGAGCGATTTCTGCGCGGACCAACAAGATGGTTCGTACGCTATCTCTGAAATGCTCCCCGGTCGGCCCTGCCTGGACTGCGAAAACACCTCGGTTCTCGCCGAATTTCTGTTGGCATAAGTCCTGGTAGTTGAATAGACTAGTTGTGTACTACGAGGGCCATTTCTGGCCGCTCGTCGCGCGTAGTTAGGCAGCCGTCACGGAACACGGAGGCCCCCAGGTCTGCGCAGCGCCTTTGGGGAGTTTCAATCATGCCGCCAATCGTCCGCACATTCTGTCTTGGTTCGACCGCGATTGCCCTGGTCTGTGCGAGTGCCCTCGGCGCCTCGGGAGCAGAACCGGCGAAGAACCCGGCGCGACTCGACACATTCGCGAAGGATGGCGAGTCCTTCTTCGCCCTAAGCCTGTCACCCACAATTCCGAAACCGGCGGCCAAGCCGCGCGATGTGGTGATCCTGTTCGATACGTCGGCCAGTCAGGCGGGCGCGTATCGCGACAAAGCATTGGCGGCACTGGAATCGACTTTGGCGGCGCTGGCTCCGACAGATCGGGTGCGGTTGTTCGCCGTCGACTTGAATGCCATTCCGTTGATGGAGAAGTTCTCTGCCGCAGGTGCCCCCGAAACACGCCAGGCGCTGACGGCGCTGCGCGGCCGCATGCCGCTGGGCGCTACGGATATGGCGGGCGTGCTGGCCGCCACCGGCGATTGCTTCGCCGCAGGTCAAGACGCAACGCGCGGACACGCCGCGCTGTATATCGGTGACGGCATGAGCACAGCGAACCTTTTGCAAAGCGATGCGGCGCGTCCGCTGTTCGATCGATTGGTGGCCGAGCATGTGCCCATGAGCAGCTATGCGGTGGGACCGCGGGTCGATAGTTCGCTGCTTGCCTGCCTGGCGAATCAGACTGGTGGCGTGATGGCCGTCGATGGCGAGAATCTCACAGGCGCGCAGGTCGGCAACTGGCTGGCTGCCGCCGTGCAAGCGCCGGTCGTGTGGCCGCAAGGCGTGCAACTTCCGGCTGGCTTGAGCAGCGTGTCGGGCGATCAGGCGATTCCGTTGCGTTTCGATCGCGACACGATTCTGGTCGGCAAAGGTCAATTGGCCGAGTCGGCCGAGATCAAGATGAATGCCCTGGCGGAAGGCAAGAATCAACAACTCTCTTGGCAGCTGGCTCCTGCCGCGCCGAACTCGGATTACGCATTTCTCGAAACACTGGTGGAATCCGCCAGCCATGACGGTGGGCTCAGCCTGCCGACGCTTGGCAGCCAAGGGTTGACCGAGGCGCGGCGCATGATGCAGGACGACGCCCAGGGGCTCAATCGTTTGAGTC
>DASXEJ010000048.1 GCA_036490175.1 Pirellulales bacterium
TGCAATATCGTCGACAGGATACCAGAAAAACTCAAAGTGCCGGTTCGCGGCGATACGCTCGTCGAGCGCCGCGAGGCAAGCATCCAGCCTCTCGCGACAAGCTTGCTCGTGCAGACGATAAAGCGGCAAAAGCCGCAGCCGCACCGAGGTAATCACCCCCAGAGACCCCAGCGAAACCTGGGCCGCGCGAAATACCTCGCCATCGGACTCCGGCGAGCAATCAAGAACATCTCCGTTGGCCGTCACGATCCGCAGCCCGACGACCTGAGTCGATATGCTCCCCAAGGCGGGCCCGGTACCGTGGGTACCCGTCGACACCGCGCCGGCGATAGCCTGTACGTCGACATCCCCCTGATTTTCGAGCGACAGCCCCACGTCGGCGAAGGGGCGGCCGATGTCGTGAATCTTGGTGCCGGCACGAATCGCCGCGCGACAGGTTGCCCGATCGGCCCATTCGATGCCCTGCAGTCGATCGAGCGACACGAGCACATCATCGCTTGCACATAGCGGCGTAAACGAGTGTCCGCTGCCCGCCACGCGTACGGTCTGCCCAGCCACAGCCGCGCGACGGACGATGGCCACGACTTCGTCTTCGGACTGCGGGGCCATCAGCTCGCGCGGGCGGCATGTCACAGAGCCCGACCAGTTGGACCAGTTGGATACCATGGCGACAATCCTTTGACACGACGCGTGGACCATTGAGGCAGCAATCTTGCCGGCCTGAATAGGGTAGCCGATCAACTTCCCGTTGCCGCACGGATTACGACAAATCGAACGAGTTGAATACAACTGCCCACCTCAGGCTTTGCAGCCTCGGGCCGGCCGGGTATACTCCTGGATTCAATAATTTGAATGCACAGCTGCGTAACTAAATCGTTCTAGGCTGGGAGGTAGGGCTATGGCCCGTTCTTGTGAAATTTGCGGCAAGGGACCAAAGATGGGCAATCAGGTTACCATTCGCGGCAAGGCGAAGTACCTGGGGGGCGTCGGTACGAAAATCACCGGCATCAGTCCTCGCCAATTTAAGCCCAATCTGCAACGTGTCCGGGCCACGGTCAAAGGGACCAACAAGACGCTGCTGGTCTGCACCCAATGCCTGCGCAGCGGGGCAGTGATCAAGCGCATCGAGGCCCCGCCTTTCCGCCTGCCGGCCGACGCCAAGGGACCGGCCAAGCCAGCCGCAAAAGGTCCGGCAAAAGCCTCGGCCAAAGCTCCTGCAAAGACGGCTGCCAAGCCCGCCCCGAAGACGGGTAAATAGACACCAGCGTGAACGCACAGTGATGAATGCAGCATGGCGCGTTGATCGGCCGCCAGGGCTATCTGCCATCCTGCATTCAAAATCTCTCGTTCATCATTTTCCGTTCCTTCCGCCATGTCTCTTACGCGCGAACAAGTCGAGAAGGTATCGCTCTTGGGGCGACTGCGTCTCACGGACGCAGAGCTCGACACCATGACGGTTCAACTCGCCGCGATCGTGGGCTATGTCGAGCAACTTGCGGAACTCGAAACGAGCAACGTCGCGCCGATGGCGCATGCCGTCGAATTGCACAACGTCTTTCGACCAGACGAAGTGCGCGCTAGCGTAGAACGTGCCGACATGCTGGCCAATGCCCCCGCCGCCGATGGCGAGTTCTACCTGGTGCCGGCCGTGCTAGGAGAGTGAAGTAGCAATAGAAGATGACCGTGAATTGAAGAATAAGGAGATCGATTGTTATCGGGTCGTCTCTGCGTGCGGCTGCTCTTGACTTCGTCATCTAGCAACTCTTGTTAGCCTCTCATGTCCCTCCTCGAACTATCCGCTAAGCAACTCCTCGCGGAATTGTCGGTGGGGCGCATCACCGCGGTCGAGGTGGCCGAGGCTTATCTCGCCGCCATCGTGCAACGCGACAAGCAAGTCGGCGCCTTTCTGCGCGTCGATGCCGAAGGGGCCCTGGCAAAAGCCCGCGATATCGACGACCGCCGCCGCGCAAAGCAACCCGTCGGCCGACTGGCCGGGCTACCCGTGGCTGTAAAGGACATTCTTTGCAGCCGGGGCGAGGTGACGACTTGCGGCTCACGGATGCTCGAGCGCTTCAAAGCCCCTTACGACTCCACCGTTGTTGCCAGGCTCAAGGATGCCGACGCGGTACTCATTGGCCGCACGAACATGGACGAGTTCGCCATGGGTGGCTCGACCGAAAACTCGGCCTTTCAGGCAACGCGAAACCCGTGGGACCTGGCCTGCACTCCGGGCGGGTCAAGCGGTGGTTCCGCGGCCTGCGTCGCGGCGGGTATGGCCCCTCTGGCGATCGGAACGGACACGGGTGGATCGATTCGGCAGCCGGCCGGGTTGTGCGGCGTCACAGGTATGAAACCAACGTACGGGCACGTTAGCCGATACGGGCTGGTCGCGTTCGCGAGCAGCCTGGACCAAGTCGGGCCCTTGGCACGCAATGCCGAGGACGCGGCCGTCCTGCTGGAAGCTATCGCCGGACATGATCCGCTCGATTCGACCTCGGTCCAGGCGCCCGTCCCTCCTTACAGCGAGTGGGTCGGCCAGCCGTTGACCGGATTGACCTTGGGGGTCGTGCGCGAGCACTTCGGACCGGGTCTGGATGCCGAAGTCGAAGCCGCCGTGCGCGAGGCAGTTCGCGTCTACGAGTCGTTGGGCGTGAAGATCAAAGAGGTCTCGCTTCCGCACAGTAAGTACTGCGTGGCCACGTATTACATCATCGCCCCCTGCGAGGCGAGCAGCAATCTGGCCCGCTACGACGGCGCCCACTACGGCTATCGGACGGATGCGCCCGCGATGCAGGCCGAGTTGGCCGACGAGCGCCGCCGCCTCGAGACCGCGGGCGATCAGCGCGGCGTCGGAGAACTCGACACTGCGTTAGTGCGCATGTATCGACGCAGCCGATCGGAGAGCTTTGGCGCCGAAGTGAAGCGACGCATCATGCTGGGCACCTATGCCCTCTCGGCGGGCTACTATGACGCCTATTACCTCAAAGCGCTCAAAGTGCGCCGTCTGATTCGCCAGGATTTCGACCGCGCTTTTGAAGAGGTCGATCTAATCGCCGGGCCAGTCACGGCGGCGCCAGCATTCAAAATCGGAGAGAAAGTCGACGATCCATTGGCCATGTACCTGGTCGATCTATACACGGTGAGTGCGAACCTGGCCGGCATCGGCGGCATTGTTTTTCCCTGCGGCGCAAGTGCCGGGGGGCTGCCCATTGGCCTGCAATTGCAGGCGCCGCCGTTCGAAGAAGACCGCCTGCTGCGCGCCGCACACATGTTTCAAACGGCCACGGACTGGCACACGCGGAGGCCATCACTGCCGTGAGCACTCCGTACACGATCGTCATTGGTCTCGAAGTCCACGTGCAGCTGGCCACCCGGAGCAAACTCTTTTGTGGATGCAGCACCCGCTTCGGCGCCGC
>DASXEJ010000049.1 GCA_036490175.1 Pirellulales bacterium
GTACGTGTGATCGCGCATCGCGCGGCGGCGTGCCGCCGCGCCGATCGAACAAGCGCGTTCGCTGTCGGCCAGCAGCATTTCCAGCTGGGCCCCGAAATCTTGGGCATCGTCAAACAGCAAGATTTCTTCGCCGACTTCAAAATGGTCCATCACTTCCAGCGAATCCGTGAACAGCAGTTGGCAACTGCCCGCCATCGCGGCTTCGAATGTCCGTGAGCCCGGAGTCGAAGCATCAAGCTGATAACGATTATTCGCGGAGGACACATTGCGCCCCATGTTCAGTACGATGCGCGACGAGGCGTACAAGGCGGGAAGATCCTCGGGCTGCGTGTACTCGTTTTGACAGTAGGGAAACTCCGCGGTGTCCCAATCGGTGCCGCGAACCACGGTGTGGTGCGACCGCAACGTCGGCGCCAAATCACGCAGCAATTGCAACCGATTCGGGTAAGGCAATCCGCAAAAGAAAATGTCGCAGTTTCTGCCCTGCCAGGGCTGCACCGGTTCGTGGCCAAATCGCAAGGGATTGGCAGCCAGCGGCAAATGCCAGACCGCCGTGCGTGGATAGTGCATCGTTGCCCAGCGATCATTGCTGAAAATAAAATCCGCCAGGCCGACGATCTTGACGTAAGCGTCGAATTCGTAGGGATCATATTGCAGCCAGAAGGCTAGCCGGGCGTCTACCTGGTCGCAGGATTTGCGCATGGCGGCGTAGTCGCATCGATCGGGGAGAATCGAGCCGACCAGCAGGACTAGCTCGGGTCGATCACGCAGAATCTGTCGCGCCACCGATTCGTAACGGCAATTCGCCACGGCGGACTTTCCCAAAACCTCGGCAAAGCCCGCGGCGATGTCGTTGCGTCTGACTACGTCGTGCTTGTGCTCTTGAGGATTGGCGCCAGCCAGCAACAGCCGGAGGGGCGCATCGGCGCGAAGATGAGTCATGGCAGGCGGATCCCTTGTCGCAAAAAGAGCTCGCGGACGGCGCGCCGCATCGTGGCGCGCGCCCCGTGGTCGCGCAAATACCGACGTGCTCGCCGCATCAACGACGGCGGGCCAAGAGGCTGCAATTGTTCAAACGTCGGCCCTGGCCCCGCCTGGTGGTTCGGCAGGTGCCAGTCCGGGCTGAGATGAAAAGCGCGCCCTCCGCCGGCACAGCGCGGTTGGGGGGCTTCTCGAAAATAATCGGGCGCCCGCTCGTCGACCCGATATTGCTTTAGGAGCCGCCGATAGTGGCCCACAATCAGCTCGAGATGGTCGTCGAGAAGTCGGTACAGACCCTCGTGAATGTTGCGTCTAGCCGACGCCAACTGCCGCGGATCATCGAGCAGCTCGCGGAGCTTGTGTACCACGGCGCTGGGCTCGTCGACAGGGACCTTGAAGCCGTTGACGTTGTGCGTGACCCGTTCACCCAGGGCGCCCGTATCGGTCACGATCGGCACGACACCCGCTCGCCATGCCTCGGAGACCGTCAAGACGTAGGTCTCGGGCCAGATCGACAGCATCAAAGCGACGTCGCACGTTGCCAAATGCTTGCACGAGTCTTCGGGCTTGTAGCCGCCATGAATGTGTACGTGCGGCAAATTCAAGGTGCGCAGAATGTCGTCGTACGGCATGTCGATCCGTCCGAAGACGTGAAACTCGATCGCTTCACCGCGGGTGGCGGCAAAGATTCGGCACAGCGAGTCTCCTCCTTTGATCACCGACAGGTTGCCCGGCACGGCGACACGCAGAGGAGGAGCGAAATCTGATCTTGCCTGGGGCTTCGGCGCGTTGGAAATCGGCAGCCCTTCGACGACCATTTGACCGGGGCGTTGCGAGAGGGGCAACAACGCCAAGGTGTTTTCTTGCGCCGCGCGGCTGATGAAGATAATCAGGTCATGCGCGTCCATGGCCGCGGTAATGTATCCGCGGCGGCTGGCCTGGCTCCCCGGCCCAACGCGACGCTGCTCTTCCATTGCCGCGGCCGAAGCGTCGCGCGACAGGGCGCCGCCCCCATGATACCGGTGCATCATGGTTTCCTGCAGGCACAGGTCGCAGGCCTCGGCGGGCAATTCCGAGGCGCGGCAGAAGCGGCGCATCGGATTAATCAGGTTCAGATGCGTGCAACTGGCGTAGTAGTCTTCGACCGTTGTGATCGTGGGGACGCCCATCGTGCGCGCCACCATCGGCAACGACCAAGGATGGCCCAGCATGTGGTGAAAGTGGACCAGGTCGATGCGTTCATCGTGCAGCAGCTTGGCGAATGCTTGTTCACGCTCGACGTTCGTCAGTGTGGCCACGGTATGGGGTGTGGCGCAGCGAATATCGCGCGTCGTGCCTTTGCGGACGTCGAGCAAACGCAGCAGCCGCGACTCGGGAAAAGTGCGGTCCGGAAAATAGATCAGTGGTTCCATGTCCGCCGGCAGGCTGCGAGCGAGCAGGTCGACATAGACTTCCACACCGCCAAAATTGCCCAGACTGATATGGTTGTGACAAACGAACAACAGGCGGTTCGGGCGCCCTTTGGCGGGAATTGTTTTGGCAGGCGGAGGTTTGCGCGCGGCAACTTCGTCGACCGTCGTCAATAGCTTCGCTACGCGATGGGCGTAAAGGTGTTCGCGCCGCGTGCGTTGCTGCGCCGCACGCGCCATGGCCAGGCGTTCGTGCGGGTTCTGCAAATAGTGACGAACCTTCGCCACGCATTCGTCGAGGTTCGAGAAGCAGGCAATTTCTTCGGAGTCGCGATAGTATGACTTTGTCTCGGGCAGGCTGCCGTCGACGAGTTGAAATCCGCCGGCCAGCGCGGTCTCGAATAATCTGGGGCCGGGCGTCGCAGCCACGGCGGGATTTCCCCCCACCGCGAATTCGCGGTGCAACGTCAACACGATGCGGCTACGGTTGGCGAAGCGCGCGACTTCGCTATTGGCAGATCGCCACGAGTAGGCGCTGACGGGCAAATCGAGATCGACCGGCGGCAAAAACGAGTTTGTCGGCAGGGCGACTTTGAACTTCAAGCCCGGAAGTTCTTGCGATAGCTTGCGGATGAACTCGACCCGATTGGGCCAGGCAGTGCCGATGAAGAGGACGTCGTACAGGTAATGTCGCGATTCATCCGCGTCGTGAGGCACAGCCAGTTCGTGAAATCGCGGATTGGCGGCGAAGGGCAGGTGCTGGGCGCCATCTTTGTAGTGACTGACGCTGGCCGAGTCGTTCGTGAAGACGCAATCGAATAATTTCGCGCTGCGCAAATTGAGCTCACGGTCGTATGGGTCTTCGCTAACCCACAGCGCGCTCTTTCCGCACAGCACGGCTAACCTCTGGCAGAGGCCGCGATCCAAGCCCTCGCCATCGACGGCCACCAGCAGATTGCAGCTTTGTTTGAGCGCCGTGGCGACCGCATCGTGGTAGTCGGCATTGAAGACGGCTTCGACAGCGGGATGGTCGCGCAGCGCCTGTTCGATCGAGAGCGCAATATAGTAGTTGGGATTCGAGTCCTTGGTATTGAGCAGCAGGACGCGCCATGTACTCGATGATGATCCAGCGACGCCTGGCAGACGTTCGGGCGTCATGTGCGATTTTGAGTCCGTGCCGGCGGAGATGTGTGACCAGCCGTTATCGCCTGCATCGTGAGAGATGGTCATTCTTCGACGTCCAATGTCATGCGGCGGCAGCTGCAAGGATCTACGACGGCAAGCGCACCATCGCCCCGGCCCGGCGCCGAGAATCCTGCGGTATCCCAGCCTGCGGCGAATCCTGACGGGGGCATTCGGCAAAAATGGGTGCGGTTTTATAACAACGATGCAATGGTTGCCACAAGATCGCTCTGCGGACGTCGTCGATGCGATCGTGGAGGACGCATTGCTAGCAAGCGCCGCTCGGTTCGCAGCACCGCGATCCCCGCCCGCGCGGGCCGATGGCCTGCAAACGTCCAACACCTGTGCAGGAGGCGTGGACCACGGTGGCTGGGTGAAAACACCGAGCGATGTCGGAATCGAGTTTTGCAACATCCTACTTGGCGCAAGGCGTCTTGGACGATCGGCATCTGAGCTTGTTCGCTGTTTGGCGGGCGACATATATTGCAGCGTTGCTCACGCGAAACGTCGCGCGGCCGGCAATCGTGAGCAACGCCGGCGGCCTGGTGACGGAGGATTTGCAGGATGCAAGGATCTGCGTCGGCATCAAAACGTTCGAGGGTGCTGGCACATTGCCCCACGAAAGGCATCGACCTCGATGGAATTTCAAGTTGCGGCGCGCTGGCGCACCACTTTTGTCCGATCAATCAATGGCCTGGCATGCTGGACCGCCTAGCGGCGGGGACGACTGCGGTTCAGCCGGCGGCTTGCAGGCGATTCGCACGGAAAGCGAACGCGAGCAAACCTCCTGCCGTTGATGATTTACAGCTGGTTTACGCCGGTGTGGCTGTAGCAGAGTGCGCTACCGATTCTTCTACGATCACGTCCCGTTCTTTTTAACGCCGTCGTCTGGAGTATCGATCGATGTCTCGTTGCGTTGTCGTACTGGGGATGCATCGCAGCGGTACGTCCTGCGTGACGCGCATGCTGCACCATTTGGGAGTGTACCTGGGCGAGAACGTCGACGACGAACCGGCACCGACGAACCTGACAGGCCATTGGGAAGCGCGCGACGCGGTCGCTATCAACGATCGAATCCTTGCCCAGTCTGGTGGCGCCTGGGACAACGTGCCCGAGCGGCTGAGCTGGAATACGGAGTGCGAAACGGGGGTGCAGCAACTGCTATCGCAATTTGCCGCGCGCCCCGTGTATGGCTGGAAGGACCCGCGCACGACGATTACTTTTCCGGCCTGGAAGCCGCATCTGCCAGAGTATGCGATCCTGGCCTGCATCCGGCATCCGTTGGCCGTGGCAGAGAGTTTGGAAGTACGGGACGGATTTGATCTGGAACGCGGGCTGCGGTTGTGGACCGCTTATAATAGCCATCTTTTGCAGCATATTGCTCACGAGCGCGAGGTGCTGTGGTTTCCCTATGATGAGTCGCCGGAGGTGCGTCGCGCCCATTTGATCCGACTTTGCAATCGGCTGGAGAGACCGTTTAGGGAAGATTTGGTCGCGTTGTTCAATCCTTATCTCCGCCATTGCCAGGCCGGCGATCACCCGGCAGCGACAGAGGCGATCGCGCTGTACGACACGCTGCTGGGAATGTCGCGCGAAGCCTTGAGTGTTGATCCTCAAAACGTCGCGTCGGCGGGGTCTGACGCGACGCGCGTTCTTGCCGAGCAGGCGACGAAAGCGGCCATGGTCGCGGCTGCGGCGCGGGAACGCAACCTGGAAGAAGTACTGCGGAATTTCAGTGCTACGCAGCAGAAATATTGGCGTGTGATCTATGAGGCGCAGCGCGTCGCGGCGGAGAATGCCGAGCGTATCGCCGACGAGCGGCTGGCGCACGGTATCGAGTGGGCCACGATGGAGAGCCAGAGAATCACGGCGCTCGAGGCTCGCCTGGATTGGGAGACCGAACGCGTAACGGCCGAACATCAGCGCGTCGTGGCGCTCGAGGAGCGGTTAGCTCACGAAATCGAACGAGCGCGAATTGAGG
>DASXEJ010000050.1 GCA_036490175.1 Pirellulales bacterium
CTGCGGAAGTTTCATTTTCCCACCCACTGCCCCGAGTGTGGCACGGCCGTCGTCAAGGACGAAGGGGGCGTATACATACGCTGCCCCAACCCAAGTTGTCCGGCTCAGGTCAAAGAGCGATTGCGTTATTTCGCCAGCCGCAACGCCATGGATATCGAAGGATTGGGGGACAAGCTGGTTGATCAGCTGGTCAACGACGGCGTGGTTACGAGCTATGGCGATTTATATCGGCTGAAACTTGAGCAGTTGACAGGCTTGGAACGGATGGGGCAAAAATCCTCCGAGAATCTGCTGGCCGGCATCGCGGCGAGCAAGAGTCGCGGTTTGGCCAAGCTGCTGAATGCGCTGGCGATTCGACATGTGGGCGCGCGAGTGGCAACGCTACTGGCGGATCATTTTGGCTCGATGTCGGCAATCCTTGAGGCGGCGGAAGAAGAACTGGCCGAAGTGGACGAGATCGGGCCGATCATCGCTGGGAGCGTCTATGAATTCCTGCACAGCAAGACCGGCCGCGCCACGATCGACGAACTAACCGAGTTGGGACTGAAGACGACCTGGCCCAAGGCACGCGTGGCAACTGCCGCGGCGACCGGACCGCTAGCGGGCAAGACGTTGGTCGTCACCGGCACGCTCCCAGTTTACGGCCGGGAGGAAATCGAGGAGTTGATCACGCAGCTCGGCGGCCGCGCGGCCAGCAGCGTCTCGAAGAAGACCGACTACGTCGTGGCAGGCGAGAAAGCCGGCGGCAAACTCGACAAAGCCCACAAGCTGGGCGTCAAAGTTCTCACCGAGGCCGAGTTCAACACGCTCATCGGGCGATAGTTCGGCTCAGGCGTGCCGTGTCACGCGCCAGGAAAGCAGCGCCGCGCTGGCCAAGAGCAGCGTGGCCATCAGAAATGGCGCACCGGGTAGTTCGACGCTGCGCTCAGTCTCGATGAACGCCGCGAAGATCGACGTAAAGAGCACCGGTCCAATCATGCCGGTGATCCCGCGCAAGCTGTTCAGGGCCCCTTGCAGCTTTCCCTGCTCGGTGGCGCTCACGTGTCGTGTCATCAAGCTCTGCGCCGAAGGTCCAGCCAGTCCCCACAGCGACATGAAAGGAATGCCTATGAGAAATACGGGCCCCGTCCCTGCCACCCCAAAGATCAACAACCCGGCTGTGCCGAGCAACAGGCCCAGGATCACGGCGCTCCGCTCGCCAAAGCGACGCACAAACGGCGGCACCATCGCGCCCTGCACGATCATCGAGCAGATGCCGGCAATGGCCAGCGTTAACCCCACCGCCTGCACATCCCAGTCGTAGCGATAGCCCGCATAGAGCACGAACACGCTCGGCAAGACTTCGTGCGCCAGGAAGTTGAGAAACATCACCGTCGCCAGCCCCAGTAATTCGTGGTGCGAGCGGAGCAAGTTCAACGCCCCGATCGGATTGGCACGCTGCCAGGTGAAAGTCGCGCGCCGCTCGCGCGGCAATGACTCGGGCAATACCAACATTCCGTATGTCGCATTGAGCAGCGTGAATCCGGCGGCCACCCAAAATGGCAAACGTGGATCGATCTCGCCCAATACGCCGCCGAAGGCGGGCCCCAGAACAAAGCCCAGCCCGAATGCGGCGCTCAGCATCCCAAAACCGGCCGCACGTTTGTGTACCGGCGTCACGTCAGCGATGTAAGCCGCAGCGGTGGTAAAGCTGGCCGAGGTAATGCCCGAGATGACGCGCCCCACGAACAGCCACCCCAGCGTAGGGGCGAGCGCCATCAATACATAGTCGAGCCCCAGGCCGAGCATCGATAGCAGCAGCACTGGGCGGCGGCCAAAGCGATCGGAAAGCGCGCCCATGACGGGCGAAAAGACAAACTGCATCAAGGCCCATACCATGCCGAAGAGGCCAAAGAACTCGGCGGCACGCTTGGTGTCGTCGTGCAGGAACTCCTTGACCAGTTCCGGCAGGACGGGGATCACGATCCCCAGCGCCAACACGTCGAGCACGACCGTGATGAAGATAAAGGCGCGCGCGGCCTGTCGCGGGCTTGCGAGCGCAGGCAATTCGGCATCGTCGGCCGGAACGGAGGAACCGGCGGCGCGTGAGTCAGCGTGCGGATCGGTCATGAACCCAGGGCGCGATAATGATTCGATCCACAAGCACAGCGGCAACCAAGCCGGACTACTTTTTGGCTACCTTCAACTCGTCGAGCTTGGCGGCAACGTCCTGGCCGTGGGCCGGTGTCTTTACTTCCTTGTCGATGTGCAGAATCTTGCCGTCCTTGCCGATGTAGTAGGTCCATCGATTCGAAACCAAACGCTGGTCGTTGAACACGCCATAGGCCTTGGCCACGCTTTTGTCCGGGTCGCTGAGGATGGGAAAATCGAGCGACAAGTCGGTGGCAAACTCCTTGTTCAACTCGGGCGAGTCGCAACTAGCGGTGAAATACGCCACGTCGTAGTTGCGCAAATCCTTGCCGCTGTCACGGAAGCTCTTGCATTCCAGCGTGCAACCCGGCGTTTTTGCCTTGGGGAACCAGGCCAAGACGACGGCCTGCTTGCCCCGATAGTCGCTCAGCTTGTGCGTTTTGCCATCGGTGCCTTGCATGGAAAACTCGGGGGCCTGATCCCCCACCTTCAATTCGGCAGCCAGGGCAACGGTCATGTTTCCGGCGATGAACAGTGCGACAAGCGATGCGATTTTCATGATGGGTGGCTCCTGAGACTGAGGACGAGATCTCGGCCTGAACGGGCGGCGCGAGAATCTCTACATTCGCTGCGGTGGGCGCGATTGACAACGCAGCCAACCTACCACGGCCATCGGCGACGGTCCAATGCCGGCAGCGCGATTTGCCGGTATGCAAACAAGCCCATAGACAGCCGATCGGCATTAAATCATTACGGCCAACACCGGGCCGGTTGCGGTACCGATCGACGGCAGCCGTCCTCCACGATTACCGGTCCGTGCAATCCAAGATGCCAGCGGCTTCGAAGGCAATGGTCGGCAACGTTTCGGCTGATTTTCACCGAAGCACGGCCGGCGCATGCGCCAATCGCCTTATCATACCGTAACTGTTAAAGCGTGATCAGCTGGTTGTCGTGACTTCGGCGCCACGGCTTGGCCGCATCGGATGTTCAGCACCGCCCTGGTGAGACGATTGCAGACCGTAACGGCATAGGCTTCGACGCGCCGCGTCGAGCCATAAGAATTTATAAGCTGCCGAATCACTAGAACCAGTGTCGTTGGCGACGTCGTATCTACCGTCCAACGCAGCCCGCACGGCCACTTCGATCGCTTAGAGCGCGAGCCGAGAATCGAAATAGTCTCGCATGTGCCTCACTTTGCCGGCACGATCGAGTTCGACGATTCCCATAATCGGGATCTCAACCCATTGGCCACCGATTAAATGCCGGTCCACGCGTTCGGCCCAGATCGTTGAACCATCAATGCACACACGATTCACCGTCACGTCATTTTGAGTGGTGTGTCCGAGCATCGCGTTGAACCAGCCGGCGACTTCTTGCTTGCCCCGCAGGCTTCGGCCCGTTGAGATGTGTTCCACCACGACGTCATCGGCCAGCAGCGCAGCAAAAGCGTCGGGGTCCATACGGTTGAGTGCCCCCACAAGTGCCTCAATGACTTCTTTCCCTGCCATGATGGTCTCCCGTTTATCGGCTTGAGGATAACGACAATTGCCGCGTCGCCGTGAGAGCTTCGTTCACTTCCGCGGCAGCTCGTTCGCCAGATCGCACCGCGCCTTCCATGTATTGAGCCCACTTGGTCGCCGTTTCAGTCCCAGCCCAGTGAAGCCTTCCCACTGGCTTGCGCAACGCGTCCCTGTAATTGGTCCAAGTGCCTGGCATGGGGATACCGCAGTAGCAGCCTCGCGACCAAGGTTCGTTCGCCCAGTTGGCTTGAAAGAAGTGTGCCGGCGTTCGAGCCTGTGCGCCAAAGTGGCTCTCGAAGGCCGCTAATGTCATTCGCTGAATGTCCTCGGCTGACCGATTCGCCCAACGTCGGGCCGCGGCGCCCTCCAAGAAGCCCACCAAGATTCCAGGCGTCGCACTCGGCGGAGAGTTGTCGTAGGTGACGTTAAGATCGTGATCGCTCAAAATCTGCCCGTTCAGCCCGCGCTCTCGCCAGAACGGAGTTGGATAGACGGCGTGACACTTGATGGTCGAGCCCATGGGCGCCCGCTGGGTGTATTGGTCGCGGCTGGGGGGCAAGCTTGGCAGATACCGGATGCGAGAGGCGAGCGCAGGTGGCAGCGCAACGATCACCCGTCGGGCACTTATCCAACCGTGATCCGTTTCGACCATGACGAGGTCTCCGGTCTGGTCGATCGTACGCACGGGAGTCTCCAGCTTCACCCTGTCGCCGAGACGATCGGCGAGACGATTGGGGATTTCCTGGGCGCCGCCATCGAAGCGCCATGTCAGCGAACTTTCTTCCAAGCCTTCAACGCCACCCGCGGCCGCAATGTAGAAGAGGAGATGCAAGAGGGAGAGCTCGCTGGGCTCGACGGAAAAATACCCGCCAACCACGATCTGGAATGCAAACTTGGCGCCGTCGGTTTTCAGATTCGCGTCCATCCAATTCGCCATCGTCATCTGATCCCACTCCGCGGCGCGCGGTGCCTCCCAAGGGGCATCCGCCGGGACTTCCTTGGCAAGTCGATCAAGTGTGGCGACAGCGGACATGAATTCTTGAACATCGCCGTCCGGCACAGGGAGGGTGAATCCCTGCGAACCGATAGCGCTCACTTCGGATCGCTCACCCTTGTACGCGACGATGGTTTTGCCTTCGCCAAACGTCGGGAACGTCCTCACCCCAGTCACCTGCGCCAGCGCCAGGATTTGCGTCATGCCCGGTCCGATCCACTGGCCGCCATTATCGACAAACCCGCCGGTGAATTTCTGGGTCCACGCACGTCCGCCAACGCGGTCGCGGGCCTCAAGTACTATCACGGAGTGGCCATCCCCCACCAAAGACCAAGCCGCGGCCAATCCAGAGTAGCCGGCGCCGATGACAATCGCATCGGCCGCTTCACCGTTTGCGTCGATCGGTGTATCCAACATACGATTCTTTCCTCGTGGATCTGAGCGAGAACGATACAGGATTCAAAACGCTTATGGGCATTTCCCTTGGGCCTACGGCGAAGGCGCGATTGCGGACCTCAACGCGGGCAACGCCGTGTCCTATTGACGGGCGAGATCCGACAGCAGTTGATAGCGATCTGGATCGCCAGGCAGAAGCCAATGGAAGCCTTCCAGGAAGAATACGCAAACCAGGTTCGTGACGATCACAGCGGCAAGCGATCCGAGCACCAAACGCGTCGGCCACCCGAATTGCGTTTGGCGCGGCGCCAGTTCGCGGGTGAAAAGCAGATTAAGCCCACTGGCCGCAATGGCCGTACAAAACACGATCAGCGCCCAGGTGTAGAGATGCATCCCGAGAACAGCCAAGCCCGGGACGGGATCAGGTGAGGCGATATGCAGCAAGATGTGCCGCGTGGAAACCGACGCGCCAAACATTGCGGCGATGATGCTCATGCCGTAGCCCGTGGCGAAATCGGTCGGGCTCACATCGCCGTGGCGGCACCGCAGCAGAATGAAGGCTGGCCCGAACGCGGCCAGGATCATGCCCATGCGTTGGAGCATGCAGAGGGGACAAGGAAGCTCCTGCCAGGCGAATTGCACGACGAACCCGCCCACGAGCGCAGCCATGACACCAAGAATGCAGAGGTGTGCCAGCCAGAATCCCAGTCGATGGCTCATCGATCTGCGCCTGCCTAGAAGTTCAAATGAATCGGGTCGATGATGTGCGCCCAAAACAACGCCAGGGCGGCGCCCACGGTGAGCAAGAAAAGTCCAACGACAAGCCACCGACGGTCGGCGAACAGTGACGCGAACGTTCCCAGGATCAGACTAAAGACGATTGTATCCACGTCATTACTCAAGCTATTGTGAGGATGCGCGTGATGTCGGCGAGTATTGGAAGCGTAGCACGCGGATTTGTGCTGACCGATTTTTCCCGTACAGGCTGATCCTAGCGCCGATCCAGGTCCGCGTTGTCGCCATCGTGGCCACACTGCCGCCCTCAACGGTTAAATCGTTTGTGCGTCGTCTGGCAGGAACGATGCCCGATTGAAACTGCATCGGAAGATGCGACGAAACGACAAGTTGTCAGTCATCCGACAATAAGGTCAGATACACGACCGACGCACTGAAACGGCCGTGTCCACCTGCGATCAGGAGGGCGTGTCCGAGGCGGCAAGATTGGGTGCCTTGGACGGTTCGTCCTGGGCGCCCAAAAGTCCATTATCTCACAGCGGGATTTGTGCCCCGAAAACGGCGGTATTTCGAGAATCAAATGATGAGGATTGTTTCGCCATCGCATTGGCACCATTGCCAATGGCGAATTAAAACCTAGAAACGGTTACCTCTTTGATCCCGCTTGGCCCCTAGCAGCGTCTAGATCGACGATTCCGTCTTGCAGCGAAGGGTCGAAGACGATTCGGATATCGGTTTGGCTCAATTCGGGTCGGACTTTTGCAGGATAGACGATGCGACCGCCTTTCGGATTCTCGCGGTATGCTATCAATTCGATGAGACCCTCGGGTAGCTGTTGTAGTTCAAAACTGCCGTCCGCTTTGGTCGTAGTCCACGCTTTGGGTCCGGACGTGCGAAGCGGAATAATTTCACCATTCGCCATTTGAGCCGAGACGCGAACACTGCCAACGCCAATTCCCTCAGGGCTGACCACCACCCCCCGCAACGATTGCCTGGCACGCACAAGATGCACATCGGGCAACAAGATTTCGCGTCCCTCGTTGTCGACGGGATGGATGTAGGGCATCTGGTGCATCCATCCCGGTGCAATCAAATGCTCCGAGTCGATAATCTCAAAGTAGTACTGATCGCCGGCTTTCAATCCATCGATACTGTATTGTCCGTCTTCGTCGGTCGTCGCCTTACCCAGCAGGCGTTGAGATCCTGATAAAAAAAGCTTCATGATAACGTTGGGCCGCGGCTGATTGTCTTTGAGCACGCGACCACCGATGAATCCTGTGCGATCTGTCGTGGGTTTGTTATTTGATCCCAGCTCGGGGGATTGTTTCGCACTTGATGGTTTCGGCGGCTCGCTGCTGGCTTGGACAGGTATCCGAAGTGTTTCGATCGATTCCTTTAAGGAAAGACCAAACGACTGATCGCTCAAAAGCTGATACGGAATGCTAGGCTTGATGCAATAGCCCCTGGCTGCAATCCGCAATTCGTACGCTTCAGGCGGAAGCCCGCTGATCTCAAAATGGCCATCCTCTCGCACGGGAATCTCAATCAGGTCCCACGCGGGATTGCGGATCAGCACTATTTTTGTGTCTTGAGGTAGCGCTTCCCCGTCGGCTAACTCGACCCGACCCGCGAGTCGCAGGGCAGGGATCGCCTCGAATTGGCCCAAGTCTCGTTCTTCGCCATCGCCTGTCGCCTTAAAGCGCTTGGTTGTCAGCACGAACTCTTGCGGACCTTCACCGACGA
Source organism: Pirellulales bacterium (assembly GCA_036490175.1). Taxonomy (NCBI): domain Bacteria; kingdom Pseudomonadati; phylum Planctomycetota; class Planctomycetia; order Pirellulales; species Pirellulales bacterium. Next base: position 7,519 of record DASXEJ010000050.1, read on the forward strand.
CAGAGAAACTCACGTACGATTCGTTGGCGGGAAGATAATCGAGGACGAACTGTCCATCACGGTTCGTAACGTCGGCCACGGCCTTAATGAAGTGATGGCCCGCATTGCGTTCCTCTTGCACTACTGCGACACGTACGCCGGCTAGAAGCTTGTCTTTGCAAGCAAGCCTGCCGGTCACACGCGTACCCCGCGGCACCACGACGCGATGCTCGTCGGCACCTGGCGCGAGCAATGCCATTGATGTGCCCGCATAGCCGTCCGCAGTAACTGTGATGTCCACGCCCTTGTAGTCCTGCGGAAGAGGCATGACAAATCGACCATCGCTATCTGTGACCGTCGGGTCAACACCGTCCACTCGGCCCCACCATCGCTTGCTGCCGGATTGTGCGCCATCGGGTTCGACCAATGCACCCTCAATTGCCAGCCCTTGATCGTTGACGGCGCGTCCTCGTAGCATCCGTTCAGGCGGAAAGTCATTGGGCAAATCCGCTAGCGAAATCTTTATGCTGTCCGTTAGCGGATCAACCAAACCCGTCAGCTGCGTCTTCTTGCCTGGCATGGAAATCATCAGGTGGAATTTTAGAGACGGGTTAAGCCCGCTGATTTCAAATTCACCCTTGTCGTTTGACCGCGTCTTTTTTTGGCAATCGAGATAGCAACTCGGACAAAACAAACCCGTCCCAACACGAGGGGCTGCAGTGGCGATGTCCACTCTCGCGCCGACAACAGGTTGACCACTCCCATCGTCGATGATGCCTTTGAGCGTCAGTCTCGATGGTTCGCCCGACAGCACGCAGGCGAGTATTGCGAGCAATTGACAAGTTGGCATGGCTTATCTCCAACGACGAGGTTCAAACGCTTCCTATCGTCGCCGATTATAGGCGATCGATGGCGGTAAAGCATCGATTGCGAGGCTTCGTAGCGGAGCCGAACGCCCGCGATCAGTTGGAGCGCGCTCGAAGCTCATCGACCGCCGAACCTCAAGAGGGCGTGACCTGAGCGATCTACGTACCGGCTCTCTGATGGCTCGTCAGGGGAGCGCAACCCCACACTAGAAATTCAGGAACCGCAGTCTTGGAGGCATATTCGTTGAAGGCTAGATGCGAGGGGGTGCGGAGTGCTGCTACAATCGTCGCCAAGCCGAACCTGTGTCGGCCCATGTGTCAGTCCACCTGGTATATGCCCTAGCAACCATTGGTTGAGCGACTCAATCGACTTCACCGTTCGATGGCGGGACGCATGGCGGATTTTCTGCAACCAGTCAGCCGAGCATGGCGGTTGTTTGGCATTGTCGGCTCTGCGCTTTCGGCGATCATCCTTTTATCACTGTCGCTAGCCGTGTGCGCTGACATGGTTCGTCAACGCTCGCTGTACTACGAGGGCCGACCACTTTGGTTAGGGGTGGCGTTTATTGGGCTCTTTGGAATGGCTGCGGCGTTCATTAGCTGGCGACTTGCCAGACGTCATGTTGCGCACAACGGCGTGACCCTCATCCCAACCTGGCTGATCCAAGTCTTTGGAATCATCCTGGTACCCGGTATGTTTATCGCGTTCCATTACACCGGGTTTATATTCTTCTTGACTTCGGGTGCCGTGATCTGCCTAGCGATGATTTTTGTTCGCCGCAATATCGCGAAAGCCCAAAACAATAGGCCCCTGGCTCGTGCGAGCGTTGACGGGGAATGCTCGCCAGCGGAGTTGTAGCAAAAGCTAAACAAATGACCATTTTTCGGACGCCTACTCGCGTCGCCAAAATCGCTGAAAGTCAGCCCAGGAGGGCGTAACCTGGGCGCGCTTATGGCGCATCCGGTCGGTTCGACATTTGCGCGCTGGCAAGAGCTATCGGGCGCGCCGGTCGTTATGACCGAGTCAGATTCGTCCCATGGGAACCTTCACGATCTGGACGTCGACCTAATGTTCAGCACGGCTGCCAGGGAATAGAATGCGGAACGACGCCGGGGGCCACTCGAATGCATGTGTCCGATCTGCATAAATCGCTACAAGTTGGCCGAGGACTCTCGGTCGTTTTCTTCCTCGTCATCACGTCCGTGACGCACGCGTGTCTCTGGGATTGGGATACGCTTCAAATGGAGCGTCGGCGGTTTCCCGGCACGTTGGAAATGATCACCGGGAAATTCGTTCGCCACAGCCGGGCGTATTATGAATGGCGGATTCAAGACCGTACGAAGCGGATGCGCAGCCCTGCGGAAGACCCAGCCCTGGCGGATGATCTCGCCGTGGCATATTCCAAACTCGGCAGACATGCCGAGGGGATCGCGCTGCTGGAACAGGTTTTGGCAGCCCGTCCAGATCGTTATGAAACACTGGCGAATCTCGGCACGATCCACATGCTCGCCGGCGATTTGAAGGTCGGCAAGGAGTACATCGACCGAGCAGTCGTCATCAATCCCGCCGCCCATTTCGGCCGCGAAAAGTATCAGTCGTTGCTGGCCGAGTATTTTCTCACGAAACGAAAGACGCCCCACCCGGCTTCCGAATGGCCTAGCGTCATTCACCCGAAACAAGCCTGTGGCTTTGCCGAATTCGTTCTGCAGAAACAAGGGTATCAGACTAGTTATTCGAGTTTTGATGACTCGAAGGCTACTGAGAACATGAAGGCCGAATTGGCGGCTGCACAAAAAGGCGTCTTGGGCATGATGCACTTCGCCAATTATGACTCGCCATTTTTGTTGGAGGCGCTTGGTGATTTGTTGATCGCGTGGCCAACCTATGGGGACGACGCTCTCCAACTCGCGGCTAGAGCTTACTACCGAGTGGCGCAGCGATCGGATAATGAGAAAACGAAACACGAGTTCAAAATGGCCGCGGCGCTTATTTTGGAAGGCCATAAGGACTACATCGACTATCGGCATGCAAATCCCGAAAGCGATCGTGGAGTCGAAACAGGACTCGAAAAGCTGTCTGCGGACCTGAACCGTGAACTGGCCGAGGCTCAAGCCTACTTCGACTCGATTGCCGCAGACGAGCGACGTTGGATCGCCGAGGGAGTAAATGTCGATAAAGCCTTCGCCAACAAGTATTACGACTCCCTAGAAGGCACGATCGAGGAAGCCAAGAGACAACTTGCGACTGAGCGGCGGGATGTGCGCGGTAATCCTTATCAAGAAGCGGCGAATCGGGCACTGTTCATCATCGGGGGCATCGTGGTAGGCTTCGCCGTTGCCGTTTGGGGGGCCCGTTTCGCCTATCGTCGAAAACGGTCAACGTCCCACAAACAGAACGACGCGTCAGCGGAATGACTGTGCGAATTGCATTTCGTTTCCTTTTTCGCCTCTTCAGATCCGGCCTCGTTCGGGCCCCGCCGACTCAGTTCTCTCTCGCCATTGTGCGCTGAAAGCGCCACATCGGGCGTGCTCAGGCGGGCGTGACCTGGGCGCGCAAACGGCCGATTCCATCCTACGTCGGGAGCGACGCACCGACGCTACTGGGCAGCGAGCATCGCAGCAAAGTGCAGTGGCACCACGCACTCAGCGTCTCTTGCCACACGATGCACAGAACGGAGTGGCTAAACCTCTGAGAATCCGTGCATTTCGTCGTTGCCTGAGGCGGCTCAATTGCCAACCGCATCCAGGCCGCGCAAAAAAAAGGCCGCCTTGCCGGCGGCCGTATGGAGGTAGGCAGGAGTCGAACCTGCATCTTCGGAGCCGCCCGAACTAGTCTTCGGCTCCGGCGCTTTGCCAATTAAGCTACTCTACCTCCCCCACGAGTGATCTAAAGTCTACCCGGCCTGCGCACAGATTTCCAGCACGGCGCAATCGCTCCACCGATTTCCCATCGCAGAAACCTTACGAAGGCTTGGAATCGACTCCCAGTCCCTTCGGCTCGGGCATGTCTTCCGTGATAGTCTTCCAGCTAGCGCCGTATTCACGCATGGCTCGAAAATCGATTGGCTTGTAGGCCACGTTCAGGGCCGGCGTATCGATCACCTTGTTGGCTTGTTGCCGAGAGTCCATGGCAAAATCGAGGATGCCGCTGACCAGCAGCGTTCGCTCGACAGGGTATGGCGCTCGCCGCGCGCGGAAATGCGCTTGAATGGCGTGCGAGAGGGCTTTGAACAGATTTCGATTCTGCCAAGGACCGACATAAAGCGCCGTGGCCCGCGGCTGATCTTCACCCTTGATCTTGCAGGCAAAGTTCCAGCGCGTGGCGCTGCTGCCCACGGCCAGGGCAGTTGCCGCAAAGCCATCTCGATAGACGACGCGTATGCCATGAATCGCCACGGGCTCGCCGGCTGGCGTCTTGCCGCGCAGCGCCAGCGACCGCGTCAGGTCATGGTCTGCGCCGAGTTCGGCTGCCATAGCCGCCGTGGCCAGCGGGATCGACCATTGCCCCTCGTCGGCCGCTTTCCAGAGCGTTTCACCATCGAGAAACTGGACCTGGCTCACACCCACCTCACCGCCACGGCGCGCTTCGACCATCGACTGCAACACTTCCAAGGCGTGAAAGTCGTACGACTCGACGCCGCCGCCGTGAATCGAAATCGCATCTTCGATCTGCGCCCCGGCAGGCAGCTCCATCGGCGGCCGTCGCTGGGCCAGCGGCACCGAGCTGCCCGCCATGAACGGAATGCGCAACTCTTGGGCCGTGTCGTACATCTCCTTGGCCCAATCCCAGCGAAAGGACAGATGCTTGTCGTTGAAGACCGGCACTGGTCGATTGTCGCGACGGATCACGGCGGCGATCTCGTCGAAGAATCGCTTGCGCGGATATTCCATCTGCCCCTTGGCGTTGACCGGATACTTGCCGTGCTCGCCGATCGACAACACCGCATCGACGGCCATCTCTTTGCCGCCCAGGCAGAGGGCCTCGGCGATCGTCGGATAGATCGGAATCTTGTAGTCGCGAGAAACATCGCGCGACATTTCGCCGGCCGGAAATTGGTCGACGTAGAAGCTGGCCACGTCGAAGTTTGGTTCGATCAACTCGCCATTGAACAGATAGGGCTTGAGGAAGTTCTCCAGAATCACATGGGCGTGGCTACGATACGAGAACTCGGTCAGCACGGCGGCCACTTTCAGACGCTGGCCATCTTTCGGCGCGGGGCCATCCTCGCGTGAGAAACCGAACGAGGGAAGCGCCGTCGAGGCGAGCGCTGCGGCGCCAAACCGGGTGGCGCGTTTGAGAAAATCACGACGATCGTGAGGCAGATGCATCGGTGCGGTTCCTGGGTGTGATCTTCAGGCAGGCGGTGGCCACACACTGTTGTGGCAAACCGTTAGCGGGTCCCAGGCGCACGGTCGTTGTCTAGGCGGATTCTTCCAGTTGGCTGGCCTGGTTCAGCTTGTTGTACAGCGTTTTCAAGCTGATGCCCAGTTCCTTGGCCGCCTTGGGCTTTTGTCCCTGGTGTCTTTCCAGGGATTGCTGGATGACCTGCATTTCGATTTCTTGCAGAGTCTGCGGAACGACGGCCTTGAAATGCGGCCCTTGCAGCCGGCGATGCCCGAAATTCATCGGCAAGTGGGCCGCCGAGACCAGTCCCTCGTCACAGAGGATGGCCGCGTGCTCAACGACGTTGGCCAGTTCGCGGACGTTGCCGGGCCAGCAATGCCCTTCCAAGGCTCGCAGCGCGTCCGAGGTAAACGCCTCGTCCCCCGGTCGCAAATGAGGACGCAAGCGCGCCAACAAATGACGCGCGAGCTCGGCGATGTCGCCTGTGCGTTGTCGCAACGCCGGCAACAAGATTTCGAAGGTATTGATGCGATACATCAAGTCTTCGCGAAAATCTCCATCGTTGACCATTTCCTCCAGATCACGATGCGTGGCGCAGACCGCGCGGACGTCGACGATATGCGATTCGTTGTCGCCCACGCGCCGAATCTCGCCGCTTTCCAACACGCGCAGCAGCTTGGCCTGCATCGCCTTGGGCAGCTCGCCGATCTCGTCCAAGAATATCGTGCCACCGTTGGCCACTTCGAACAGGCCAATGCGATGCTCGTCTGCGCCGGTAAAGGCCCCTTTGCGGTGCCCAAAAAGTTCGCTCTCGATCAGGCTCTCGGGCAGCGCCCCGCAGTTGACCACCACGAATGGCATTTCGCGTCGCAGGCTCTGATCGTGCACGGCACGTGCGACCAACTCCTTGCCGGTGCCGGTTTCACCACGCACTAACACTGTCGAGTTGGTGGGAGCCACCTTGGCGATCAGATCGCGAATCTTGAGCATTTGCGAGGACTCGCCGACCAATTGCGAGGTCCCCTCCAGACGCTCGACCTGGCGCTTCAGGGCGCGGTACTTGTTCGTCAGCTCGCGCTTGGCGGCCACGCGCGTCAACAAAACCTCGAGCTCTACCAGCTTGCAAGGCTTCGTCAGGTAGTCGAACGCGCCTTGGCGCATGGCGGCCACGGCTGTCTCCAGCGACGACTTGCCGGTGAGCACCACGGCTTCGGTCTCGGGCGAGAGCTTTTTGGCGCGGGCGATGACTTCGATACCCGACATGCCGGGCATGTCGAGATCGACGAGTATGCAGTCATAGGTGTTTCGCTCGAGCGCTGCGGCGGCGGTGAGCCCATCGGGGCAGACCGTCACCTCGTGCCCCATGCGGGGCAGCTCCAGGCTCATCAACCCCTGGAGCGACTTCTCGTCGTCGGCGAAAAGGAGCTTCAGTCGTTTATGCGGCTTGGTAGCGATCTTCGGTCTCCTTCTGGCTAGCTGCAAGCGGCAGGCGGACGCGGAACATCGATCCGTGGCTGGGCCCTTCGCTATGAACGTCAATAGATCCGTCGTGATCCGAGATAATGCTGTAGACGATCGACAGCCCGAGGCCGGTCCCCTGCCCTCCTCGACGTCGCGTGAAGAACGGCTCGAAAAGTTGTTCGAGCACATCGGGGGTCATGCCACAGCCGTTGTCGGTGACGACAATCTCCGCCTGGCCCGCCTGTTCACTCAACGCTACGCGCACTGTGCCGCCCGATTCGAGGCTGTCCAGTCCGTTGGTTAGCAAGTTCAGCACGACCTGCTTGATTTCCTGCGGATTGACCGAAGCCATCAGGGCGCCGCCGGGAGCAAGTTCGAGCTGCTTTTCGTGGTATCTGCCCAAATGGCCCAGCATGTCGATCACGCCCTGCACCAATTCGCGGAGGTCGATCGTCTGGCGTTTGAACTCGCCGATGCGCGAGAAATCGAGCAACCGCTCGGTAATCTCCTTGCACCGAAAGGCTTCGTCCTGGATCATCCGTAAGTAGTGCTTCACCACGTCGTATTGCTTGTCGTCGACCGGCACCACTTCGTCCATGCGCCCTTCGAGCGACTCGGCGCACAACGCGATCGAAGCCAGCGGGTTGTTGATCTCGTGGGCCACGCCGGCGGCCAAGAAGCCGACGCTGGCCAGTTGTTCGCTACGGACGACCTGCTTGGTGCGGACTTGCACCTGGCGATCGAGATCGTCGCGGACTGCCTGGAAGCGGGCTGTCATGTCGTTCATCGCGCCAGCCAACTCCGACATTTCATCGTGCGCTTTCAGGCGGATACGGTGAGCGAACTCGCCGGATGCCACTCGGCGCGAACCTTGGATCAGCACGCGCAGCGGCTGGAAAATCCATTGATAGAAGAGTTTGACGAACAATCCCAGCATGACGGCCGCGGTGACGCTGGTCACCCAGGTGAGAATGATCAGGGCGCGATACTCGGCGCGGGCCTGATCCGTCACCTCGCCGAACGCCTCCTGAAAGTTGAACAGTAGCCGGCCTGACAAGCGCTGCAACTCGCGCAGGTCTTCGTTCAGTCGATCGCGCGTGGGCGAATCCGTGGCCCATTCGCCCGAGCCGAGCACGGAACCAATCCGCGGCAGCACCTGGTCGATATCGGCCGTCGTATTTCGTTGCGAGTCGGCGCTGCCAAATTGGCGCCGATAGCGATTGAACGTGTCGGTAAGAATCAACAGCTTGTGCTTGAAGTCTTCGCCCGCCACGCGGGCTGAAATGCCGCGGGCTCCGCCCCCCATCTCGAGATTCGAGGCGCTGAGGGCGCCGCGCAGGTCGCCGACGTTCTTGCTGAATTCGTTGAGCAGCGGGAGTTCCGTTTCGACGCGGCCGTGCAAATTGCGCACGAGTGCCCGATAGGCATACAATCCCTGGAGCCCACCCCAGGAGAGAGTGCCTACGATCACGAGCAATAGCGACAAGCCGACCAGCAGCTTGTCGCGAATCGGCCACCTTGATAGCAAACGCGACCTCCCTGTCGCTCGAGCAGATGCACAGACGTGCCCTTGGTGAAAGAAAGGCGAACAGCCGTCACCATGCGGGCCGCGGAGTGTACCATCGGCGGCGGAAACGAAGCAAGACGCGTCGCCAGGATCGTCCGGGGCGTGCAATCCATCGAATCGCGTTCGTCTTTCCGAGCCGCGGTAGGCTTGTCACGCGATGTCGGAACGCTGCGGGTCCATCAGTAATGCGCACTGCTGAATAAGCCAGCTGTGGCACCCATAGCGACTATTTCCGTGTCGCGGGCATTGACGCTAGCAGCCGACTGCATCGACTTTGGAAGCGGCGTTGACTCGTCCCCCTGCGCTCTGCTACCGTCCGCGAGCTTGCAACTTGCCTTGGATGCTTCCGCCCGCCGTGACATGCCACAGCCAGCCCTACCATCTCCTCAGTGGTACCGCCGTCCGACCGCGCGCCGCAGCATTGTCTTTGTGGCTATCGCGGTACTGGCCGTGTCGGGCTATCACTTGTTGTGGCGACAGCACGTAAAGCGGTTTCAGACCGTGCGGCCCGGGGTTCTCTATCGCGTGGCACAGCCCAGCGAGTTGGGCATGCGCTATCTTGTGCAACATCACGGCGTGAAAACTGTCGTCAACCTGCGATTGGAAGATGACCATCTGCGGCGTGGCGTGCTAGCCGTGGGCGCTCCGACCGGTGAGGTCGAATCGCAATTCGTCACCGAACTGGGCGTACGCCACCTGCAGTGGAACATGGGGCGCGAGGCCTGCTGGCCCTGGTTAAGCCCTTGGCAGTACGAAGAATTCTTTCGCCTGTTCGACGAGCCGGCGAACCTGCCCATCGCCGTCCACTGCGTCAGTGGGCGGCATCGCACCGGCACGATCGCGGCGCTATTTCGCCTGGAATACGATCATTGGCCCATCGAGCGTGTACTGGCCGAGATGTATTCGTTTAGCTTCGGCGTGCCCATCCCGCTGCAAGAAATGAACCTACGGACCTACGTGGCACGGCCTCAGCCCTCTGCTCGACAGTGGCAAGCGTTGCGAAGCGCGTGGGCCGGCTACTTTCACAACGAGCTACCGACGGACTATGCCGAATTCGTTCGCGCTTTGCGCACCAGTAATGACCCGGCGGCCGTCCGCGAGGAGCTAGAATCGCAGCTATCGCGCGAAAGCACGTTTGCTTTGCCGCTGACGGCCCGACTGATTGATGCCCCCGATGATGCCGCTTGTTCGGCCTCGTCGGCTGCCGCCGACCAATGCCTGCGACGTTTCGCCGGGCGCGCCTTGGAAAATAGAGCCGATAATGGTGCCGAAGGACACGTGCGAGACGATTCCGAAGAAGCAGCGCGCGTCGACCTAACGTCCGCGGCATCCTTGGTGGCCGACTTTGGCACGCACGAACAGCAGCAACATTTGCTCGACCTGCTCGGCGCGGGCAAAGTGCAACCTGTCGTCACGCCGGAATTCCGCGCCATCGCCGCCGGCGTGTCGAACCGCTATACGGGGAATCGGGCGGCATTCTTGACGGTGCTGCTCGACGACGTGCGAATCATGCCCGATACGGGTTCGGTCGCCGTGCGTTTTTGCGACATGGCGATCGCGCACTTGTCGGCGATCTTAGACGCGCGGCTCATCAATGTCGGCTCGCAGCCGACACGCGACGACTGGGAACAAGCCCGCCTGAGGGCCAAGGCGTGGATGAGCGAGCACCCGCAAATGGCTCGCCTCGGCGCATTGCAGCGCCCGAGCGGTCGCGATACGCTTCGCTAACCGCAGCACGCCTTGAAACGTCCCGCTTCTTCGGGCGTGCGCATTTCAGCGTAGAGGTGTACGCGATTTTGTTGCGCGCCTGTGAAGTGCGCCGAGCGCGCGGCAAAATATTCCGCATCAAAAAACGTAACAGGTGGCAGCACGCATGAATCACAAGAATCTTTCGGTCGTGGCATTAATTCTCGCAACATGCACTTTGACTTGGCGCCCAGCGGAATTGCGTGCCGACGATCCTCTCAAAGCCTTTCCGACAGCCGAAAACTCGGCGGCAGATCGGGTCAAGCGGCTGAACGCCAGTGAGCTGCGTGCCATCAAACTTCCGGGCGATAAAAATCAGCTCGTCTTTAGCATGACCGTCAGTCCGCCTTCTGAGGGGCCGCAGGATGCCGCGGCGGCGACGGAGCCTTGGCTAAGGGTGTTTGCAGATGGACGCATCGATTGCAGCTCCCACGACCTGGCAACCGAACGTCGCGACGACAAATTGACGAAGGACGAACTTCTCTGGCTTTTGCACCTGGCCGTTAACGAATGCCAGTTGCTGACCCGCAGCACGAAGGATATTGAAACTGCCTACAAGAAGGAAAATCCCGATCCGCCCCCCAAGGACCAACCGCAGCGTAACGAGCAATATCACGTCAATCTGCCGTCAGGGACTAATGATCTCATCCTGCCTGAGTGGGCGTTAATACTGCGATCATTACGGGGGCAAATGAAACTCGGTGCTTTTTCCAGCTTGCACACTTATGCCAGATACCTGGCGGCACGCCCCTTTCTCGGAACGTCCAAAGAGCGGCAGGAACTTCTCGACCAATTAAATGCCAGGCTGAAAGCAGAAAAACCCGATCTCCCTCCCTTTCGCATGGAGCACCTGGGCAGTGCGCTTCAAATGAAGGGTTTCGATCTCGTGGCGGGCTTTGAGCAAGAGATTGAACTAGAACCAAACAAGTTCAAACGCGTGATGGGGACCGTCATGCGCAAACAAAAAGGGATGCCGCCGGAATTCTTGATCCGGACAATGGACTTCAGCAAGTACAGGCCGTAAGAGTGCGTGCCCTATCCGGTGAAAGGCCACGAGATGGCAATCGTCATCTCACCTCACGCCTGATCGAGCGCTTGCGCCAGATCGGCCAGCAAGTCTTCGGTGTTTTCGACGCCGCAGGCGAGACGGATCATGTTATCGGGGATGCCGAAACGCTTGCGGTCCTCGGGCGAGCATTGATAGTAGCTCATCACCAAAGGCTGCTCGATCAGCGACTCTACGCCGCCGAGGCTGGGGCCGATGCGGGGTAGTTTGACCGCGTCGACCACGCGCGCCGTGGATTGCCAATCGGCGCCTTTGACCAGAAACGTAACCAACCCGCCGTACCCGCGCATCGTGCGACGCGCCACGGCGTGGTAGGGATGGTCCGCCAGCCCCGGATAGTAGACGCGCTCGATGTTGGGATGGCCGGCGAGGAATTCGGCCACGGCCTGACCGTTCTGGTTGTGCCGCTGCATCCGCAGCTCGAAGGTTTTCAAACCGCGTTCGAGCAGGTACATGTTATGCGGCGAATTGATGGCCCCCATGATGCCGCGCAGGTTGCGGACCGATTCGAGTTTTTCGGCCGTCGACACGATGACGCCGGCCAATAAGTCGTTGTGACCGGCCAGGTATTTTGTGGCTGAGTGCAGCACGTAGTCGACTCCAGCCTCGAGGGGCCGAATGTTGTACGGCGTGCCCAGCGTGGCGTCGATCAAGGTCGCGACTTTGCGGCGGCGGCCGATATCGACGAAACGTTCCAGGTCGACGATGCTCAGATGCGGATTGGTCGGAGATTCGCTGATCAAGAATTTGGTGGCCGGCGTGATAGCGGCTTCCATCGCCTGATAGTCACAAGCCGGGACCTGGCGCGTCACCACGCCGAATCGCGCGAGGTGCTTGGTGCAAAACTCGCGGCTGCGGTGGTAACACTCGTCGAAAAAGACGACTTCGTCACCGGCGTTGAGCTTGGACATCAACAGGCCGACCATCGCCGACATGCCGGTGGTGAATAAGAGCGCCGCTTCTCCCCCTTCGAGTGCCGCGAGTTTGCGCTCGACGACTTTCTCGCCGGGGTTGCCGTAGCGGCCGTATTCCTCGCGCGGTTGCTTTTGCTCGAGAAAGTCGATCACCGCTTGCGTCGAGGCGAAGGTATAAGTCGACGCACAAAAGATCGGGTCGGTGATCGAGTCGCCGAACTTCTGACGGTCTTCGCCGCCGTGGACCGCAATCGTCGACATGCCCTGGCCGTGCTGGGGCGCGTTTTCGCTCATCGGACGTTCTCCCACTCGAGGTCGCACCTATCGGCGCAAGGCACCGACGCCGTGGGATTTCGTCGACCAATAAAAAAACCGCAGGCCCGCCGAAGAGCGGTTGCGGCTTTCACTGGTCAAGCTGAATCGTTACTAAGGCGTCGAAAATACCGGTCGTAACGATGGCTCTTTAGCAGTTACTGGCTGCAAGCGGCCGCAAATCCCGTTGGGTTGCATTGTAGTGAGCCGCCTGCGACAGAGCAAGCAGACGTCCGGCGGTTAGCGATCAAATGCGTGCTGTTCTGCCGGCCAGTTGTTACAATAAAGCTCGCCCTCAGGCGGTCCCTTTTTGGAGGCTCGAGAGTGATCAGAAGCAGGCTCTTCTTGCTCGTCGGCGGTGTTGCCGCCATTCTCCCCGTCACGTTGGGCAGCAGGTCCGCCACCGCCAGGGCTCCGAGCGAGCCGGCCGTGATCGACCAGCAGGCCCCGATCGATCCGCAGCAAGTTGCGGAATTAGTTGGTCGCTTGGGTGACCCCTCGTATCGGGAACGTGAAGGCGCGACCCGGGCTTTGACCAAGATCGGTGTGCCCGCCAAGGCAGAATTGCTCAAAGCGATCGTGGCGCCGGATGCCGAGGTTCGCTATCGAGCGCGGCTGGTTTTGTCCGAAGTATTAGACCTCGACTTCAAGCAGCGACTGAATGCCTTCATCGAAGACACGCGCGGTGCGCACGATCACGATCTGCCAGGCTGGTCGCGATTTCGCACGCAACTGGGAGACAATGCGGCCGCCCGCCGATTGTTCGCCGAGATGCAACGCAACGAGCCGTTGCTGATGGAGGCAGCGGAGTTAGGCTATCCGCATGCCAGCACGGCCTTTGACGCACGTTGCCAACAAATTCAAGAGAGCTTGCGCGTCCCCGGCCGGCAGGCTGAACGGCAAGTACCGCTCGCTACGGTGGCGGCGTTATTGTTCGTCGGCGCGGATAGCAATGTGACCGTCAGCATGCAATCCGCCATGTGCGTGACAAATTTTTGCTATCAGCAGCCGTTTCGGCACTCGATCGACAGCGGTGACACGATGCCGGTACTCAAGAAACTAGTGGGAGGCTGGGTGCGGCGCGACTTCTCCAACGATTCGACGGCAGCCTACCAGACGATGATGCTGGCCCTGCAATTCAACGTTCGTGAAGGAGTGGAACCGGCCCTCACGATGCTCAAGGATGGCAGTGGCAATCCTCACATGCGTCAGTACGCGCTATTGGTAGTGGGAAAGTTCGGCGGGCCCGACGATATCGACCGGCTTGAGCCGCTGTTGGTCGACGCAGCCATCTGTGCTCAGCAACAGATCGCGGCCCCCGCGGCAGAGCAGGCTAAGAATGATCCGGCGCACCCGCAGCCCCCCAAGCACGAAATCGTCGAGACGCAGATTCGGGACGTGGCCCTGGCGGTGATGCTGCACCTGAGCGGCCAGAAGCTGGCCGACTACGGCTTCACGCGCGCGCAACCGAATTCCACGATTCTGTTCAACACCGCCTCGCTTGGTTTCACGGGCACTCCGCAGCGGGACGCGGCGATCAGCAAATGGCGCGAATGGCGGACAAGCCAGACCACGCCGAAATAGCGGCTGACAGTTCCTAGTGTTGCGCAGCCAAATTGCGCCCTACCAGGAGCTGGTAATATTAACCGCGCGGTAATCCCACAGATTCGGCCAGGGCAGATATCTATGACAGTGCGTTCGAACGCGACCGTTCAGCTGGCGGACATGGTCCACGGCCAAGAGGCCGACCTGTTTGTTCTCATGACGGGCAAGGAGGAGTTGAAAACCCGCGACGGCAAAACCTACTACAAAGTGGGATTCCGTGACGCGCGGCGCGAGGTCTCGTTTCCGATCTGGGCCGATTCTGCCTGGGCCGAAGATTGCCGCCGCGCCTGGACTAGCGGCGTGTATTACAAACTTCGCGCTGTTTATCGCGATACCAGCTACGGTCCACAGCTCGACATTCGCAAGATTCGCGAAGCCATCGAGGCGGATGCGGCCGACGGTTTTGATCCTGGCCTGTTTCTGCCGCAATCGCGATTCGATCCGCTCGTCATGTTCCAAGAGCTGCGCACGATCGCCGCCGAAAAGATTGCCGATGCGGCCCTGGCGGCCCTGGTGTTGTCGATTCTGGACGCGCATCGCGAGGCACTGCTGACGTTGCCCGCCGCCACTCGTAACCACCACACCTACCTGGGCGGATACTTGGAACACGTGCTGCGCGAAACTAGCTATTCCTGAAACCCTATGTTTTACGGGTCAAGAGCTGGGAACGGCCGCCACACTTTTGCAAGCCAGGGCGAGAATTCAGGCGTTGGCAGTGTCCGGCTTGTCGTCTGGGGCGATTGCCAGGCAGATGAATGCCGAGGGGCTGAGCACCGCTCGGGGGAAGGCTTGGACAGCTCAAAATGTATGGCGGGTGGTAGGAAAACGGACGGGATGAGGCCCATTGCGATAGGGCGCTGTTGCGAACTGGTATCATTTTTATTATGACGCGGCAAACCAAAAGCAAGCAGGAGCCTTAGATTGTCAAATAGCACGCTCCCAGATTATGAGGATCCGCCAGTCATTGAGACGGCAATGAGCGTCGAGTTTGCACCGCTGGCCGAATTCTCCGTGCCATACTTCGGTCTTTTTTGGAAAACGCTGGCGCCGACGTTTCAACGGTCCGACGTTCACCCTTCCCTCAGTTCGCAAATTGAGTCCTTCGATTCGCCTAGGAGGCAACCTGGGTTGTCGGTCGAATTCGGATTGCCGGGCGACGTACGATGCTGGTTCACCGATGCAAACGGCCAATCTCTTATCCAAGTGCAGAACAATCGCTTCGTCTACAACTGGAGAAAGAGAGATATTCCATATCCACATTATGATAAGCTTCGACCGCGGTTTAGCGCGCAGTGGGAGAACTTTCAACAATTCGTCACGCAGAACTCGCTCGGTGATATGCGAGTCCTGCAATGCGAAATTACATATGTGAATCATCTGGAAAAGGGCAAAGGGTGGCAAAACTTCGCGGATCTTGCAGACGTAATCAGCGTCTGGGCCCGTCCAGAGAAGGGGCAGCGATTTTTACCGATTCCAGAAACCGTGACCGTTGCCGCTGCTTTTCAGATGCCTGAGAAAAGCGGTCGTCTACACATAACGCTGCATCCGGCGGTTCGGCCCGATGACGGTGCAGAAGTAATGCAGCTAACGCTTACGGCCCGTGGGAAGCCCGCGCGAACCGACACCGAGGGCATACTTGAGTGGATGGACGCCGGTAGAACATGG